>PAWX01000001.1 GCA_002714245.1 Gammaproteobacteria bacterium
AGTCCGTCCCATCTTTATCCGGATGCATCTTCCCCATCAATTTTCGGTGCGCGGTTCGGATTTCGGCCGGGCTTGCGTCCTCAGTAATCCCAAGAATCTCAGCTGCTCGTTTGGTTGTCATCGGCTGGTTGGGAGCCTCTCGCCGCTGGTGTGCGTGTGCAGCGCCCGCACTGGCAGCCGCACCGAGGCCTAGGATTTGCCTCAACTGTGGAAATATTGATAGTAAGCCCCGCATGCTCCACAAGCGGCGACCAAAAGCAGCCACTGGTGCTGCCAGCGCTGCCAGCGCCGGGAGCTTTCCAGTAACTACCAGCAATAGAATACCTGCGGCGACTGCACCGCCAATAACCTTCCATCTATTTTCTGCTATCCAGCCTCTGGTTGATCCGCGAGTTAGCAAATAAAACAGGGCTAGCAATGCTAGGGCAATAATCAATAATCTCATGTTCTATAATTGTCTGGACAAAACTAGGACAAAATTGTCACACTAAGGTTATGCCTACATTAGAGACAATTTCAAGCATCGACACTGCGCCGCGTCATCCCATAAGGTTGGTGGCTAACCGCACCGGACTCACGGTCGACCTCATTCGTGCCTGGGAGAAACGGTACCANGTTGTTGATCCNGCGCGTAGTGTTACNAAGCGCCGTCTGTATAGTGATTACGATATTGAGCGGTTGCGATTGATTCGGCTTGCCAAACTAAACGGTCGNCGCCTGGTAGATGTTGCACCACTAACGCTTGAGGCTTTGCGCGACGTCGTTTCTGAGGATAGCCGATACGAGGCTCCACAAGAAAAACAGACAGAGGTCTTTCGACCAAGCTGGACCAATCCACTCGAGTCCTCAGATACGCGCAATGACGTAGACGCAATGCTATTTGCGGTGCAAACGATGGATCAGCATCGCTTTGACCAATTGTTACAGGAAGGCCTCGTGAAGCAGTCGCTACCAGCCTATCTTGANACGGTGATCGGCCCGCTCCTNCACCAGATTGGTGAATCGACACGTCTCGGAAAACTGCGGATCGCCCACGAACACATGGCGACTGCCCACCTTCGAACTTTTATCGGTGCGCTTCGATTNCGTGAGACCTATACCGGTAACGAGCCAAAGATTGTGATTACGACACCGACCGGNCAGTTACACGAACTCGGTGCCTTGATGGTGGCTGCACTCGTGTCTGTNGATGGTTGGTTACCCGTGTATCTAGGCCCGAACACACCGGCAGATGAAATTGTGGCCTGTGCGATGCAGTCTGGTGCTCGAACTGTCAGTCTGTCTCTCACTTATCCGGCGGATGATCCACGGATNCCGACAGAACTGACACGCCTCCGATCGCAGCTTGATCAGAAAATTCCGATATTTGTCGGAGGCTCTGCGGCTGCGCATCATTACGATCTCACGAACAGACTTGGTCTATTATCTCCCCCNACGCTTGATGAGTTGAGGCACTCNTTGAAAATGCTACGCCAAAGCCAAATTGGGGCAAGCGCCTAGTGACTANATCTGACTTAAAAAAGCTCATTGAACNTGGTCAAGNNCCAGCATTAGAGATANATGCGTTTGAGGGAATAATTTATTTGGTGAAAATCATCACAGATGNCGGCGAGACNATGCTGAAGAAAGAAGATGGCAATAATCAAGNTTTTANATCTTCGACNCAAGCAGGGATCGNATTGGCAGGGGTAGGTGGTAAAGAGGCGGTTATTGTACATCAGTGCGCTTANGATGAAGTGATTGGGCATGATCCCTGTCTCCGGGAGGATCCCGCNTTGCGGACGCCNATGGACCTCCGGCTATTGGCTAGCCTCGGCTAATCNTAATTGGTTTCTGCGTTCGCATAGCTCTGCGTATTCGGGANTATTGTCTCCGGTAAGTACGCCGTGACGAATCGCAAAATCGATGATAATTAGGTTGCAGTTGTATTTGAATGCATAGCTTGTCTTGATGATCGAGAGNACCTGTTCGATTGGCAAGCGCTCNAATGAATCGACCTCCCCGTCATGGCAAACTGGAACGAAGCTGTCGGGTAGTTCTAGGTCGTAGCAATATAAGATGTCACGCTTGAGACCCCTGCCGTCAGTGTGCCAGTAACTGATGGTTCCNGTTGCTANAGATTCTTTGGCCTGTGTTTTGGAGATCCCCGCTTCCTCGAAGCACTCCTTNATAAGATTCTCGNACAAACCGAGACNAGCCGGTTGTCCACCAGCNACTATGTTGTCTAACTTACCCGGGAACGTTGGCTTGTTCTGCGNGCGTTTGGCNACCCAAAGCTCGATACCTTGCTTCGTTCTNACATAGCCGTTTAAGTGCACACCAAACGTCAGGCAGCCAAGCGGNGCCGTCAGTGTCCGCTCCATNACAAAGCGTGTGGGATCTGTCACNGAGGCNTTGACCGGAAATAGCTCGCCAACCCAACTCCAGAGCAACCCTTCCTCATAAGTTTTCTTCGCAAAGCGGGCGAAGAGNCGGCTCANCTCGCCTTCAGATTGGTCAGGAATTATGAGACCGTTGTCGGNCTCNTGCCACAAACCGAAATCAATTCCACGTTCTTTGAATTTTGTGTTTGTATAGCCAATTAGAGCATCGTCCTGATACCAAGGAGTCCACGACTTAAGATCTGGATTGTGTGCGTAGTTGAAGTGGTCTAGAAAACTCAAGAGTGACTCCAACGACCGACAAATTTAGGTAACGGATGCCCCATTAGTCTGNGTCGAGTTGAATTTCGACCGNTCCCTNATCNTTTACACGAATCGGNAGTGTCGATANCTGCCCGTATGCGGGTGCTGAGAGTGCCTGACCTGTTTTGANGCAGAAGCGTGCGCCGTGNCGTGGACATTCAATTTCCCCGTCCATATAGAGTCCCCCACAGAGCTCGGCACCNTCATGTGTGCAAAGNTCCTCAATCGCGTACACANGGCTACCCTCNCNGAATACCAATACATCNATATCTTCAAACTCAAAACGCTNATAGGCACTGTCTGCCAGTGCGGCCANTGTTGAAATTTCGATCCATTGNCTCATNGCNTTTCCTAGAACAGCCCCGCTTCCAAACGGGCTTCCTCTGTCATCCTACTTGCGTCCCATGGTGGNTCAAAGACCATCTGTATGTCCGCCTGATCCACCCCGCTCAATGCTTCTATCTTCTCCTTGATATCTCGTGCCATAACAGGTCCCATGCCGCACCCGGGAGCTGTGAGTGTCATATCAACACGAATGTGGGTACGGCCATCGATCANGGTCGAGATCCTGATGTCATAGATTAGACCAAGATCCACAATGTTGACCGGAATTTCTGGGTCGTAGCTTTGNCTCAAAACTTCCCAGACTTGNCTTTCCAGNGACGCTGAAAGATCTGAAACGANATTCTNTGGCGCNTGAACCCCGAGNTTCANAAGATCCAAAGTTTCGATGCGAACAAGACGGCTTCCGATATCGAGTGTGACTGTGTCACCNAGTGCTTGGGTAACCGTNACCATCTCTCCGACTCCAAGTGTCAAAGGCGTTCCCTGCGGNACNTGTTTTCCGGTCACGTTTTCTAAAACGCTTAATTCTGAACCTTTAACTAATTCAGTGAAGGGAATCATCAGTNCGAGAGCATCCNTGTGACGCGATCGAGCGCATCAAGAAAACGATCAACCTCCTCNATTGAGTTATAGAAAGCGATCGAGGCTCGAACTGTACCTGNTAGCCCGAAGTACTCCATTGTTGGCATCGCGCAGTGATGGCCGGTACGAACGGCNACACCAAGTTGGTCGAGNAGAGTACCGACATCTGTCGGGTGGCTTCCTTTCACGTTGAATGAACAAACGCTCACCCATTGCTCNGGATTACCTAGCACGTCAACTGTGTTGCGATTCAGCATCGAGTCGATAAGATATTNGTGTACTTTATTCTCGTGTGCGATCGCTGCAGCAAAGTCGATCGATTCAAGGTACCGGAGGGCGGCAGAGAAGCCGATGGTGTCCGCAATATTTGGTGTCCCAGCTTCAAATTTCCATGGCAACTCGTTATAGGTGGTCCCGCTGAAGCTGACGCGATCGATCATATCCCCGCCACCCTGCCACGGTGGCAAACGTTCGAGGAGTTCCCTCCTGCCGAAAAGAACACCTATTCCTGTTGGCCCACAACATTTATGTGCGCTTACAGCGTAAAAATCTGCTTGTAGGTTTTTCACATTTACCAGCATATGCGGGGCTGCCTGTGCGCCATCGATCACGGAATACGCACTGTTCTCTCTGGCCAGAGCGATAAATCCCTCGACATTGTTTAGAGCACCTATTGCGTTTGAGACGTGGCCGATTGCTATCACGGCCACAGGATGTTTTTCACACAGCGTTTTAGCGGCTTTGAGATCCAACATGCCGGTGCTATCTACAGGGATGGGAACAACCGTTACACCAAGGCGGGATTCGAGTTGTTGCCATGGAACAATATTCGCGTGGTGTTCAGTCTCTCCGACCAGAATAACGTCACCGTGTTTGAGTTCCCCCGCGATTGTATTAGCTACCAGATTGAGCGCCTCGGTTGCGCCTCTTAGTAGGATGACTTCACCGGGATCTGTAATTCCGAACCACCGTCCGATTTGGGCCCGCGCTCCCTCATATGCGTCGGTTGCCTCTCCGCTCAGGGTATGAACACCACGATGGACGTTCGAATTGTAGCGGTCATAGTAGTCTGTGATTGAATTTATGACGGCGGTCGGTTTTTGGGAGGTCGCTGCGTTATCAAAATAGACCAGCGGTTGTCCGTGGACCTTACGCGAAAGAATCGGGAAATCATCTCGGATCTTTGCTAGATCAAACATCCACAGATTCCTTTAACTCTCCAATCAGGTCCCCGTGCTGGAGCTCTCCGAGGAGTTGGGTCTCAACCAACTCCCGGATATCCTGATGCTGGATTTCTCCTATAATTTTTTCTGCGAACGCGTACTGTAAAAATGCGCGCGCGTCCGCCTCCGAGAGCCCACGACTTTTTAGATAAAATAATTCCGTTTTATTGAGGCTGCCGACAGTACAGCCATGGGAAGCGGTTACGTCATCTGCATAAATTTCGAGCTCCGGTTTTGGATTTACCCGCGCTGACTCTGACAACAAAAGGTTGGCTATCGACTGCTCGGTTCCCGAGCGTTGTGAATCTTGGCGAATCAAGACACGGCCGTTTATAGTCGCCTCGCCTTTGCCATCGACCATATTCCGGAAGGTCATTTCACTTTTGGTGTCACCGACCACGTGGTCGATGGTTAAATGTGTATCGTGGTATTGGGACCCTTTGGTGATTGCGAGCCCGTTNACNGAAGCCGACGCCTCGCGACNTGCGAGCGCAATATTNANATCGTTACGAGCCAATTTTGCNCCAAATTCGATTGTTTGNAGTCTGTACGANGCGTTCTCGCCACAGCTAACCTCTATGTTTGAAAAAATATGAGCGGTGGCGTTAGCCNNTTGNAAGCGGACATGTGTGACCGACGCATCGCGACNGAGGGTTATNACGCAACGGAGTGAGCTNAGGTTGGACTTTTCGACNACTGTTGCTTCAAATTGTTCAANGAATGTGAGTTGGGCACCGGCTTCNAANCTGAGAACTAGNGTCGCGAATCCCGCGCTGCTGGCTTCNTTGGCNAGGTGATCNAGGTTGATACGAACTGANGCCGTTTCTTGGACTGTCAAAATTAACTGACNGTGATCGAGTGCCGCTTGGGTNAGTCCAAAACCGTGTGCCTCACTCATNCCTNTGAGNCGCTTCTTTTCCTCGGGTGTTAATTTTTCGTCGGTAACTTCTAATCCGCCGACCTCTGGAATATTTGAAAAACGCCCGCCGGTCAGTGCAAATCGCTCAGTCGCTTGTGGAGTCGCTGGTCGCCAACCCGTTCGGGTCAGACTACGGGTCGGTACATACTTCCATGACTCGACACGTTTTGTAGGCAAACCAGTTTTGAGGGCCTGCTGTGCGCTAATTCCCTCGATGTCATTTAGCCACGCGCTGAAACCACTCATGCAGCCTCTATTCCTTCGTAACCTTCCCGTTCAAGCTTTTCAGCCAGCGTGTGGTCGCCAGAGAGTTTGATCTCGCCATTTGCCAACACATGCACGAAGTCAGGCTTTACGATGTCGAGTAAGCGCTGGTAGTGCGTTACAAGTAAAACGCTTCGCTCGGGTGATCGCATGCGGTTGATGCCCTCGCCAACGATGCGAAGTGCGTCCACATCTAAGCCGGAGTCAGTCTCATCGAGTAAAGCTAAGGTTGGCTCAAGTAACTGCATCTGCAAAATCTCGTTCCGCTTCTTCTCGCCGCCCGAGAAACCTTCGTTTACATTCCGGTGCAGAAAGGCTTCGTCCATCTGCATGACCTTAAGTTTTTCTCGGACTAGCTTTAGGAAGTCACCGGCTTTCAATTCAGGAAGTCCGCGATGCTCTCGGATCGCGTTAACCGCTGCTTTCAATAAATAGATATTCTTTACGCCCGGAATCTCGACGGGGTATTGGAATGAGAGGAAGATCCCCGCCCACGCCCGTTCCTCGGGCTCAAGCTCCAAAAGATTCTGGCCCATATAGATGACCTCGCCGTCGGTGACCTCATAGTCATCACGACCGGCTAGAATCGAGGCCAGGGTGCTTTTTCCGGAGCCGTTTGGCCCCATGATCGCATGCACTTCGCCCTGATTAATATTGAGGTTGATCCCGTTGAGTATAGGTTTATCGTCGACCTTGGCGCGTAGATTCTGAATACTCAGCATCAGCCCACTGCTCCTTCAAGTGTTATTCCGAGCAGCGCTTCGGCCTCGACCGCAAACTCCATCGGAAGTTTTTGGAACACTTCCTTGCAGAAACCGTTAACCACCATATTCAGTGCGTCCTCTTCGCTCATACCACGTGTCCTCAAATAGAACAGCTGATCATCGCTGACTTTTGATGTGGTCGCTTCGTGCTCAAGTTGAGCACTGGGTTCTTGAGCCTCAACATAAGGAAATGTATGTGCCCCGCACTGGTCACCAATCAGTAATGAATCGCATTGGGTGAAGTTACGCACATCAATTGCGCCGGGTAGGACTTTAACGAGTCCTCTGTAGGCATTCTGACCACGGGCCGTAGAAATTCCTTTTGAAATGATCGTCGAGCGGCTTCTTGGCCCAATGTGAATCATCTTGGTTCCGGTATCCGCTTGCTGTTTTTTACCAGCGACAGCGACTGAGTAGAATTCACCCACTGAGTCAGCGCCCTTCAGCACACAGCTTGGATATTTCCATGTGATTGCGGAGCCGGTCTCGAGTTGGGTCCAACTAATTTTGGAGCGATCACCCCGGCACTCACCGCGCTTGGTTACGAAATTATAAATGCCTCCCTTACCGTCGTCGTCGCCNGCGAACCAGTTTTGAACGGTTGAATATTTAATTTCAGCATCAGCTCCTGCGACAAGTTCAACNACNGCCGCATGCAATTGATTTTCATCGCGTTGTGGCGCGGTACAGCCTTCGAGATAAGACACGTACGAGTTGTCCTCTGCNACAATCAACGTGCGCTCAAATTGCCCTGTGTTTTGCTGGTTAATTCGGAAGTAGGTGGATAGTTCCATCGGACAACGGACGCCTTTCGGGATAAACACAAAGGANCCATCCGAAAAGACTGCTGAATTCAGGGCCGCGTAATANTTATCGTTTTGTGGCACAACAGANCCCAAGAATTNTTTGACAAGCTCGGGATGCGAATGNACCGCCTCAGACAACGGACAAAAGACAACACCCGCTTCNTGCAACTTTTCTTTGAAGGTGGTCACTACGCTCACCGANTCAAAGACCGCATCGACGGCCACNCCNGCGAGCATTTTCTGTTCNTCGAGTGGNATNCCGAGCTTGTTATAGGTNTCTATCAACGCAGGATCAACTTCGTCNAAGCTCTTNGGCCCNTCACCCTGTTTTTTGGGGGCAGAAAAGTAACTTATCGCNTGNAAATCAATTGGGGNGTAGTCNAGGTGCGCCCANTCGGGTGNCGTCATCTCNAGCCATTTTGCGTATGCCTCAAGGCGCCATTCTAACAACCANTCTGGCTCACCTTTACGNNCTGAAATCTCGCGAATTACATCTTCATTCAGTCCCGGCGGTAAGGTATCGGATTCAATATCGGTNATAAATCCGTACTTGTAGTCTTGGTCGANTANTTGATCGATTTCTTGTTGGCTCATCAATGCACCTCTAAANTCTCTATCCGGCGATCGGGTCGCGTGTAGAGCGTATGTGGGCTGATCAGATCCTCTAACGTGGTTTTTGTCAGTATGTGGTTGACCTGATCGCCCAATTCCCGCCACCGTGACATCACTGAGCAGTGGTCGGTGAGCCGGCACAGGGTTTCATCTGTTCCGCACTCAGTTATGGCCGTTGGTCCCTCAATGGCCTCGATAATCGCCTTAACGGGGATACGTGATGGGCTCTTTGCGAGGCTGTAACCGCCCCGTGAACCCTGTATTGAGGTTAGAACTCCGCCCCTGACCAGCAACTTCAATAATTTGATGCAGGTGGGCTTTGGGATGGCCGATTCCTCAGCCAATTGCCCTGCCGACCATAAAATGTCAGGCTTTTTTGCCATCTGAGCTAGGATCACAGAGGCATAATCAGTCAGTTTTGAGAGCCGAACCATTGATGTATCACATTCCCATTTCTGGCCGNTATTATATAGGACCAATTANGTCCTATATCAAGATTTAGTTATGAATTNGCNATTAAGTTTGCGGCATCTGCCTTCAGCCGTTGCANCATCGAGGCTAGNCCATTCGCCCTTGTTGGTGANAAATGTTGTGATAAACCNATGGCNTCGACAAATTCGGGTTCAGTTTTTACGATTTCTTCAGCTGAAGCGTTGGAGTACAATCGNACTACCANTGCAATCAGTCCCGATACGATGGCGGCGTCTGANTTGGCCCGNACTTCAACNTTATCTGAGTGTCCACTGACTATCATCCATACCTGCGACTGGCAGCCCCTGACCAAATTCNTCTCATTTTTTTCTGCCTCCTCGAGTGGTTCAAGGTCTTTCCCGAGATCAATAAGGTACTGATATTTGTCCATCCAAGAATCATAAAACTCAAACTCATCTATGATTTNNTGCTGTCTGTCACTCAATTGCATANGCACNCTCACTTCAGAAGGTCACGACAGGNTATACTTGGTCNCGAATTTACGAAACTTACAGGTTGTTATGTCCAACGNTCACTCAATCCAAGTCTCATCTGAAACATTTGANNCAGATGTTCTAAAAAAATCACTGGAAACTCCTGTTTTGGTCGACTTTTATGCTGATTGGTGTGGCCCCTGCAAAAGTCTGGGACCCATACTTGAGAGGCTGGCAGATGAATACGCTGGCGCTTTTATTTTGGCCAAAGTCGATTCTGATGCAGAGCAGACGCTAGTCGCAGGTATGGGTGTTCGCTCATTACCGACAGTCGTGCTGTTTAAGGACGGACAGCCTGCTGATCATTTTATGGGCGCGCTGTCCGAGGGTGAGATTAGGGCGATGCTCGATAAGCACGTAGAGAGAGTCGAGGCGTCGCCACTTGAGCGAGCAGCTGAGCTTGTTGAACGCGGTCAGTACGAAGAAGCAATTGCGCTGTATCAGTTGATCACAGCCGACGATCCTGAAAACTATGANGCGTATCTTGATATGGCGCAGGCNTTATTGAGGAACGGTGATTCGGCGAGTGCCGAAGCAATTATCGAGCGTCTTCCCGATGCGAAAAAAATGGATCCTCGAGCNAAATCGATTNTGGCCGGAAAGGTCTTTCAAGACNTACTCAANGGAGCACCTGATCGCGCGACNTGTGAATCACGCCTCGGTTCTAANGANGCTGACAGCGAAGCACGATATTTTTTNGCGNTGCACCTGATGGTATCGGATGANGTTGAAACAGCGATCGAGAATCTTTTGACGATTGTTCGGACAGACCGGCAATATANCGAAGACGCCGCNAGGCTTTTGCTGATTCAGATTTTCGATCGTTTGGGTAATGAGGATTNGCGNGCACGNGCAGGCCGTAAGCAACTGNCTGCAATATTGATGGTNTAGCCGTGAGCGAGAAACCCACAAATTTTATTCGCACAAAGATTTCAGATCAGATCAGGCAGGGCCAAATCGACCNGGTCGTGACGCGGTTTCCTCCAGAGCCAAATGGCTATCTGCATGTAGGACACGCCAAGAGCATTTGTTTGAATTTCGGGCTGGCTGCAGAATTTGGTGGTCGCTGCAATCTGCGGTTTGATGACACCAACCCTGACAAAGAGTCTCAGGAATATATCGATGCTATCGAAGAGGATGTGCGTTGGCTGGGTTTTGAGTGGTCANAGCTCTGCCATACNGCNGACTACTTCGANAAGCTTTTTGATTGGGCATTGCACCTTATCCGTAATGGCGACGCATATGTGGANGAGCAGTCCGCAGAAGAAATGCGCAAAAATCGAGGTACTCTCAAGGAGGCTGGCNTCNATAGCCCTTANCGGGAACGGTCAGCTGGGGAAAATGAGGCGCTCTTCTTNAAGATGCGCGANGGACAGATGTCTGAGGGCGCCGCAGTCTTACGTGCAAAGATNTCAATGTCGGCCCCAAACATGAANTTGCGCGATCCAGCGCTTTACCGAATCCGTCATACCAAGCATCCGCGCACCGGCGACAGATGGTGCATCTACCCGACTTATGACTACGCCCATGGCCAGAGCGATGCGATTGAAGGAGTGACTCACTCTCTTTGCACGCTTGAATTCGAGGATCACAGACCGCTTTATGAGTGGCTTTTGAAAAAGCTCCCGCTACCNAGTCGACCAAAGCAAACCGAATTTAGCCGCCTTGAACTTGANGGTACGGTAACCAGCAAGCGTAAACTCAATACNCTTGTGCAGGGAGGTTATGTGTCGGGCTGGGATGATCCTCGGATGCCCACAATTGCGGGGATGCGGCGTCGTGGNTTTTCGCCAGAGGGTATCCGACTGTTCTGNGAGCGTATCGGTGTGACACGCAAGCCGAATACCATTGAACTACAAATTCTTGAAGGCTCAATACGTGACGATCTAGAGAGTCGGGCACATAAAGCCATGGCGGTTATGGATCCTCTGAAAGTTGTTGTTACGAATTGGGACCNAGGACCACTGNCNATNGAGGTTCCCTGGCACCCGAAGCGCCCCGAATTGGGCTCGCGNACAGTGTTTTTNGGACAAGAGTTGTACATCGATCGNTTAGACTTTGAGTTGTATCCACCGGACGGNTTTTTCAGGCTGGTTCCAGGCGGTAGTGTTCGATTGAAGTANGNATTTATCGTTGATTTTGAGGATGNGGTGCTTGATGAGAAGGGNNGGGTTAAGGAGGTGCATGTTCGCTACGATCCGGAGACACGCTCGGGACAAGATCAGTCTGGTCGCAGGGTGAAGGGTACAATTCACTGGGTTCATGCGGAATCTGCTCAAGAGGTGGATGTGCGTTTATATGATCGAATGTTTACTGTTCCCGATCCTGGTAACTATGAGGACCCCTCGTCTGTAATTAACCCAATGTCGTTAACTCTCGGCACAGCACAGGTTGAGCCAGCCCTAGGATGCTTGATGCCTGAGATATTTTTTCAATTTGAGCGTGTTGGATTTTTCAAGCAAGACCCAGCCAGCGGCCAAGGTCGGCTAATCTATAACCGCTCAGTTACCTTAAAAGATGCATGGACAAAAAAAAGCTAACGTTGCCACCAACTGAAGTTGTTGATCCCGACGGTCGTGAGTTTGATCGGTTGCCTGTCTCTGAACAGCTGAGGCGACTTCTTGCATCACAGGCGAGTGCGATTGATATGGTCCAAAAGATTTCCCACCCCATTGCTCTAGCGGTTGAGGCGGCCGCTGAACGACTTCGCGGTGGAGAGGGTAGGTTGGTCTATGCAGGCGCAGGCTGTTCCATTCGTATCGGGGTGCAAGACGGCGTTGAATTAGTGCCAACCTTTGGCTGGCCCATGAGTCGGGTTGCGTATTTGATTGCTGGCGGTTCTAGGGCGTTGTCTGTGTCGGTTGAGGGCGCTGAAGATAATGCCTCGGCGGCAAGACGTGAGGTGGACAATTGCTCCGTCTCCGATTTGGATGTCGTAATTGGTATTACAGCATCAGGGAATACTCGCTTTACCTGTCAGATCCTCGAGTCGTCCATCGCACGGGGTGCGCTGACCATCGGTGTGAGCTCCAATCCGAGGGGTCGGCTGATTGAAATCGCAGATCATCCGTTGGTAACGGCGACCGGATCCGAAGTGCTGGCAGGATCGACACGTTTGGGTGCGGGTACCGCACAGAAGGCGCTTTTAAACTGTTTTTCGACCGCATTAATGACCCAACTTGGCCGAGTCCTGGGTAATGAGATGTTGTGTGTTCGAGCCACCAATGAGAAATTGAAAGATCGTCAGGCACGGATTCTGGCTGGACAGATCGATGGCATTGGTGAGGAGCGTGCTTATCAGTTGCTTTCTGAAGTTAACTGGGACTTACGAAAAGGCTTGCTGGTCGCCTCCGGTTGGGTTGAAGATGAGGCCACTCTAGCTTTGGCAGGTGAACGCCCTTTTCGAGAACTATTGAGCTCCCGTTGATTAGGTTCTCGATAGGCCACAATTCATCCAAGGGGCTTTTCGGCAACTGCGGGTATCGGGGAAATCTCCCACACCGTCACAATGACATCTCAATAGGTCTGAGCCCGCTGCTGTGGCACATTGCTTCTCCCTATGCCACGTCATCAGTTACAGACGGTGCGTGATATCGACGATGCTGAGACCAGCTTTGTCGACGGTCTCGACTAGCGTATTCACGTCCCGNTTACCAGCCTCTGCTAGTGCCCACAATTTAGCGCAGCGAGTTCCTGAACGGCAGTAAGTAAGGGCTGGGGCAGGCACTTCGGNCAAAACCGCGGCNTGCTGTTCGACGTCTCTGTCCGTAATATTTCCACCATTTACNGGNAAATATCGAAATTCGAGGCCGAGTACGCTCGCNTTTTTTGCCATAGNCTCAGCCTCCGCATGNGGTTCGCCCTCCTCATCAGGACGGTTACAGATTACAGCCTTGAATCCGGCATCTTTCACCGCATCCAGATCATCAAGCGTTAGCTGGTCAGCGACAGCAAGGTCTGGTGTAAGTTTACGAATAATCATAATTCCTCCTCAGACGNCATCAATCGGGATTTTNAAATAGCGTANGCCATTATCTTCTGCCGGAGGAAGCTCTCCTGNTCGTATATTTACTTGTATCGANGGCAAGATCAGCGCGGGCNTATTGAGTGTTTTGTCTTTCGCCAAGCGCATGGACACAAATTCATTCTCAGAGATTCCTTCGNGCACATGAAGGTTCTTNGCCCTTTGNTCNGCGATNGTAGTNTGATACTGCATTTCGCGACCGTTTGGCATGTAGTCATGACATATGAACATCCGCGTCTCCGGCGGTAACGCGAGGAGTCTTTGAATGCTCTGGTAGAGNGCTCGCGCATCGCCNCCCGGGAAATCNCAGCGTGCCGTNCCAGAATCTGGCATAAAAATGGTGTCTCCAACAAAGAGTGCGTCGCCGGTGTGNTAGCTCATGCACGCTGGTGTGTGGCCCGGTGTATGCATTGCGGTCACATTCAGGTCTCCNATGCGNAAGGTGTCACCGTCAGTGAATAGCCGGTCGAACTGAGAGCCATCACTTTGAAACTCGTTCTCCATATTGAAAAGATTGNGNAAGACTTTTTGAACGTCGGTGATGTNGGATCCNATACCAATCCTCCCACCNAGTTTCTTTTTGANATANGNCGCGGCAGATAAGTGGTCTGCATGCACATGTGTTTCGATGATCCACTCTACGGANAGGTTTTCGGATTCGATCATGCAGATTACTTGATCTGCACTTTTGGTCTGGGTCTGACCNCTNGCCGNATCATAATCGAGTACGGGATCGATGATGGCGCAAGCANTCGAGTTAGGGTCTTTTACGAGATAACTCAGAGTCCAAGTATCTGAATCAAAAAAAGCACGAACNTCCGGATTCAATTCAGTCTCCTTTTTTAAAAAGTTANTTGTAAATTTATCCGAAAATAAAATATTCGANGTNGAATTTGTNGTTCTANATTGATTCGGTTNNTCTATAGTTGAATTTACACCGATTCTTTCTCTATTGGGAGGGATCGTGATTGGGCTTCTGAGATGNATGTATTTCCTTTTTTTACGCTTAGGTTCCTGAGTACCTTGCTTACGGATGAATCCACCGGTAGCGTTTGGGTTTTTCCATCCACTCAAAGGTTTTTCCATTGGCTCTTNANTCCACCGAAGCTTTNGAACGGCTTCCGTTAAAAACTTATACCGAGAAGGCGTACCTCGATTATTCCATGTACGTCATCCTTGACCGTGCACTGCCTCATATTGGTGATGGTCTTAAACCCGTTCAGAGACGCATCGTCTATGCAATGAGTGAACTCGGTCTGTCAGCCCAGTCCAAACATAAGAAGTCAGCGAGGACGGTTGGTGACGTGTTAGGCAAGTTCCACCCCCATGGAGACTCTGCTTGTTATGAGNCAATGGTTTTACTTGCGCAGTCCTTCTCCACGCGATACCCACTTGTTGATGGTCAGGGAAACTGGGGNAGCCCGGATGATCCAAAGAGTTTTGCAGCTATGCGTTACACCGAGGCGCGTCTGACCCCNATTGCGAANATTATGTTGGATGAGCTGGGCCAAGGAACNGTCGACTGGCAACCNAATTTTGACGGGACNTTAAAGGAACCGAAATTACTTCCGNCCAGAGTACCCTCGATTTTACTNAACGGGACTACGGGNATTGCAGTCGGCATGGCGACAGATATACCGCCCCATAACCTGCGCGAAGTGGTTAACGCGGCAATTCATTTGCTGGACTATCCGAAAGCCACGGTTACTGATCTCATGCGTTTCGTGCCCGGTCCTGATTATCCCACAACCGCGGAAATCATCTCCTCGCCCGCTGATATCGTAAACNTCTATGAGAACGGAAATGGTTCGATTCGGATGCGAGCGACTTATGTCTTTGAGGANGNTGATATTGTCATTAATGCGNTACCCCATCAGGCTTCGCCNGCGCGAATCCTCGAGCAAATCGCTTCACAAATGCAGGCGAAGAAATTACCCATGATTGTTGATTTGCGTGACGAATCAGACCATGAAAATCCAATNCGGTTGGTGTTNACGCCGCGTTCCAANCGAGTGAATGCCGAAGAAGTTATGCCTCATTTGTTTGCNACAACTGATCTCGAAAAAACTTATCGCGTCAATCTGAATATGATAGGAGTGGATGGNCGCCCACAAGTCAAATCGTTGCCTTCGATCTTGGGCGAGTGGTTAGGGTGGCGTCGTGANACGGTCACNCGTCGATTGACGCACCGCCTCGATCAAGTAATGGATCGNTTGCATATCCTTGANGGTTATTTAATCGCGTACCTTAATATCGANGAGGTAATCCGCGTCATTCGGGAAGAGGATGCACCNAAAATTGAATTAACGAAGCGNTTTGCTCTGAGCGAGANNCAGGCAAGTGCCGTCCTCGATCTTCGCTTGCGTCATTTAGCAAAACTNGAGGAGGTTAAATTACAGNGCGAGCAAAAGGAACTTGAGAGTGAACGAGAGTATCTTGAGAGTATTTTGGGCTCGCNCNCAAAAATGACCANATTNATTCGTGACGAGCTGACAAAGGATGCTGAAAACTACGGCGATGATCGACGNTCGCCAATTGTGNTNCGGCAGGAGGCGCGTGCGCTTCGTGAAGATCAGCTTGTNGCTTCAGAACAGGTAACCGTTGTGCTAAGTGACAACGGATGGGTCCGCTGTGCNAAGGGGCATGATATTGATCCCGAAGCGCTATCTTATAAAGCGGGTGATAAGTACCTGACGTCCACACAAGGNCGGTCGAATCAGCCTCTCGTAGCCTTCGACACAAACGGTCGAGCCTATTCGGTGCAAACCCACACATTACCCTCAGCGCGNAGTCAGGGTGAACCTTTGTCCGGACGGATNGATTTAACGGCTGGTTCAAAAGTCACTCAGCTTGCACTGGCNNATGAGGCAGCAAAGTGGGTTNTAGCGACCAGCTATGGTTATGGCTTCATCTCTAAACATGGTGATCTTCTGGGCCGTAATAAGGCAGGTAAATCGGTAGTGAATTTAGGTGAAGCAGAATTACTTCCACCGGTTGAGATTGTTGATTCNGNNTTGTCACGTATTGCGGTGGCAGCCTCAACTGGACACCTTCTAGTTTTCGAAGCANNTCAGCTGCCTGAGCTTGCGAGAGGTAAGGGCAACAAACTGGTGCAGATTCCACCAGCACAGTTAGAGGACGGACACCGGGTTACCGCTNTNTGTGTNTTGCCGCCGCTGCGTTCTTTACGAGTCATTGCAGGCAAGCGTCACTTAACCCTTTCNCCGTCAGATTTNGATAACTTTNTCNGTGAGCGAGCGCGGCGNGGAAAACTGTTNCCNCGTGGATTCCAGCGAGTCGANCGGCTCGAGGCCGAATCGTGAGATTGTTGTGGTTCGTGAGTAAGGCGAGTCATTTCGAGGCNCTGGAAAANCTTATTAANNAGGCTGGGTTGGCTGATGCTCAAAGCTATCATCGCCAATCTCAGGATCTGTTGATGGCACCCTCTTGTGACTGTATTGAATTTAAGGTTGATTTTGTCGATGAATCTTTACTTCAAAATGCAGCACAGGATGCNAGGACTGATTATTTGTTGNTTCGGGACGAGTATCCCAAGCTTGCGTTATTCGATATGGANTCGACNCTCATTCAGCAAGAAGTCATAGATCAGTTGGCGGGAGCTTTNGGCTTAGGTCAANAGGTNTCGGNCATCACCGAACGTGCNATGCGCGGGGAACTCGATTTTGTAGCAAGTTTTNCTGAGCGACTCAGTCTTCTGCGCGGCCTCNCCCAATCTGAACTTGATGTGGTTGCNCAGCNTCTCTCGNTAATGCCGGGTGCGGATNTATTAGCGGCGAACCTCACGGGTGCGGGAGTCCGTCAGGGGATTGTTTCTGGAGGCTTTTCNTATTTTGCAGAACANATTGGTGAACGATTAGGTATGGATTTCGTTNTATCAAATACTTTGGAATGCANAAACGGCAAAGTTACNGGAAAGGTNATNCCTCCGGTNATNGANGGTTCGATAAAACTAAAAACGCTNGTNGCTGAAGCAAGNGCACTNAGGATCACGTTATCTGAGACCATGGCTGTAGGCGATGGTGCCAACGANATTCCAATGCTTCTTGCTTCTGGAATNGGGGTGGCTCACCACGCCAAACCGAAAGTGCGNGCAGACACGAATCATTGCCTNAATTACCAAGACCTCAGCGCGCTCGCCTATCTTGTAAAATTTTGAATGTCAGATGCGTCTTNGGGCNAGTGTTGGTAAACTCGCCCGNTTCTNANNTCATTCTAGGGACAGATTGTGACACGACCNAACTGGATTTTGCCTGACGGTATTGAGGAATGNCTTCCGGAGGANGCGTGGGCGATNGAGGATGGTCGTCGCNTGTGCTTNGATCTTTTTCGTGATTCTCGGTTTGGCCTGATCATACCGCCAATGGTCGAGTATCTCGATAGTCTGACCAGTGGCGTGGGCCAGGATCTNGTGGAGCAGGTCGTGGTGATNACGGATAGGGTATCCGGTCGATTGATGGGAATTCGTCCGGACATGACGCCTCAGGCTGCGCGAATTGATGCGCATGCGTTNAATGAGTCANGAACGACACGNCTCTGCTATTGCGGNAGCGTCTTGCGCGCTATGCCGACCAACGGTGACTCAAGTCGATCCCCTGTNCAGTTAGGTGCTGAGATTTTCGGAAACACANATATTNCGGCTGANATCGAGATTNTGCGNTTAGCTCTTGATACGGTCAGGCTTTTTACTGACGAACCGNTNATGATNGANNNNGGTCATGCAGGAGCTCTGANGTCAATACTCGGCAGTCANACTCAAGCCTTTCAGAGTCAGGTACTNGNCGCTCTNGCNCGAAAAGATCTTGACGCNCTGTCTANGCTTGAGAGGACGGTGCCTGAGATAGCTGTNTTGAAGAATGCCTATGGTGATTTGGANANGGTNTTTAGTTCCTGTGAATCAGAGAAAATNCTNCGGGAGGCTTGTTCTGAGGTTNGCGCGGTGNGTGAAGGTCTCGNGGCAGAGAATGTTTCTTGGTACTGCGACTTCGGTGAAACCCACGGATTCAGTTATCACACGGGCCTTGTTTTTGGAATNTATTCANTGAAACGTGATCAGTTATTGGTTCGGGGTGGTCGTTATGATTACGTNGGAGAGTCTTTCGGTAGGGCGCGCGCCGCAACNGGGTTTAGCGCCGATTTAAAAACACTCGTTCGTCTAGNGAACTGAGNTNGGTCTAGTAAATATGCATCAGNGTNTAGTNATTCTCGGTAGCCAGTGGGGTGACGAGGGTAAAGGGAAAATCGTCGATCTACTNACCGAAAAAGTGGACTACGTGATTCGTTATCAAGGCGGCCACAANGCNGGACACACGTTNGTNGTAGATGGAAAAAAAACNGCACTNCATTTNATNCCNTCTGGAATCCTGCGGCCACACGTTCGTTGTGTAATCGGNAATGGCGTTGTGTTGTCNCCAGAGGCGCTGACACAAGAGATCAGNATGTTAGAAGNGCGNNATCATTCAGTGATTGATCGTTTGCATGTGTCGACCAATTGCCCNCTCATCNTGCGAGTGCANGTCGCTCTTGATCAAGCACGNGAAGCTGCGCGGGGTAATGCAAAAATTGGTACTACGGGTCGGGGTATTGGCCCNGCTTACGAAGACAAGGNCTCTCGGCGGGGCNTNCGCGTNGCAGATACCGCTGACCCGGCTNGCTTTTCNGAGAAGGTCCGCGAANTAATGGAGTATCANAANTTTANTNTGACAAAGTGGTACAGGACCAAGCCTGTTGATGTTGAGTCGATGATAGAAGAGACCCTNGANGCNGTNTCNTATTTNGGGACNGCNGTTTGCGATACNGTAGATCTAATACACCGCTGCCGTCGTGATGGAAAAATTATGTTGTTTGAGGGTGCTCAGGGTAGTCTCTTAGATATTGATCACGGNACGTATCCATTTGTNACAAGCTCAAACACTACGGCNGGCGGCGTNGCAACAGGGTCTGGTTTAGGCCCACGACANATNGGTTCTATTCTTGGGNTTACTAAAGCCTACGCNACNCGTGTCGGCTNGGGTCCGATGCCGACNGAACTATTTGATGATGNGGGTAAACANTTAGCTGTCAAAGGACAAGAAGTAGGCACNACNACGGGCCGAGGGCGCAGATGTGGGTGGTTTGACGCGGTCGCAGTGCGTCATGCGATAGANGTGAATTCCATTAGCGGTATTTGTCTTACCAAGCTCGACGTTCTCGATGGGCTGAGNGAGGTGAAAATGTGCGTCGCTTATGAGCTANCNNNTGGTNATGTCGTCGATNANTTGCCGNGNGGTGACGANTANCTCAANGTGAGGCCNNTNTATGANACGTTNTCAGGCTGGGGCGAAACAACTTTTGGGATGACTTCGCTTGACGAAATGCCTAAGGCCGCGAAAGAATATNTTCGACGATTGAGTAGANTNGTTGGTGCGCCGATCGACNTTGTCAGTACTGGCCCTGNTCGCGAACAAACAATCGTGATTTCTACGCCTTTTGGTGTAGACTAGTGTGCAGGAGCAGCATGAGTTGCTTCTTAATAAACAACAAAAACGCATACAAAGACCGTCGTGGGTAATCAGACCCGCCTTAGGAGCCGCTGTAAAAGATTGGCTCCACGACCGTCCGGTATCGGGAGGTAACTATGTCAAAAGGGCACTCGCTTCAAGACCCTTTTTTGAATATTTTGCGCAAAGAACGCGTTCCAGTTTCGATCTTCTTAGTCAACGGAATCAAGCTCCAAGGTCAAATCGAATCATTTGATCAGTTTGTAGTTCTCTTGAAGAATACTGTGAGCCAAATGGTTTATAAACATGCCATTTCAACCGTGGTTCCGGCTCGCAATGTAAAGATTCCTGCCAGCGGAATGGATGAAGAAGATGGCGAGGACCGTTACGATCTCGACAATTGAGTTTATCCGCTGATTGCAATAGGACGCAGGGTCGACTAGACTTCGGCTCCGCTGTTTATGAAGTGACAGTCTCCTTGCTAGTCGGACTGGTCGGTTAGTGAAACCCATAAGGAGTTAACATGAATCACTATGAAATTGTTTTGCTGTTCCATCCGGATCAGTCAGAGCAAGTGCCCGCCATGATGGAGCGGTACACCAATACCGTGACCGAAGCTGGTGGATCCATCCATCGTTCAGAGGATTGGGGCCGTCGTCAGCTAGCTTACCCGATCAACGATATACATAAAGCACATTACATTCTTTGGAATATTGAATGTTCGGTTGACGTTCTAGATGAGTTGACAACGACCTTTCGCTTCAATGATGCCGTTCTACGTAACATGGTCATAAAGCGCAAAATTGCTGTTACTGAGATATCTCTGATTAAGGCCACTGAAAGTCGGCAGGACCGTGAGCGGTCAGAGCGGCGCTCTAATAGCGATGCGGAGCAGTCAAATGATGCTGTTGGTGAAAATGCAGACGATAATGATGTTGATGACATTGTTGGCGTTGAAGAGGCAACAGGGGAATAGGAGAGAGATATGTCGCGGTTTTTCCGACGTCGAAAGTTCTGCAGATTTTCGGCTGAAAANGTNGCAGAAATTGACTANAAAGATCTNGATACTCTGAAGCAATATATNACCGAAACCGGTAAAATCGTGCCNTCGAGGATNACAGGGACAAGNTCCAAGTATCAGCGGCAGCTNGCTACAGCGATTAAACGNGCACGNTANCTAGCCNTGCTTCCTTACACNGACTCGCACGACATCTGATAANNAGGGGACCTAATGGCACGGCTGGCGCACTATNTNATGGCGTCTGANTGGAGGGCTGCTCTGATTGCGTCATTGCTGTTATTTTTGCCCCTATTTTCATGGGCAGGGGCATCTGTGGTCGCTCTATANGCACTGCGNCGAGGCGTCGANAAATCGTTGTTGGTNACNGCGGTNCCTNTGNTGTGCGCGTCTTTGATGGCATTTANTTTCGGTGACCCATCCATNTTNCTGGTCCTGGCGATTACGATTGTTNTGGCAGCAGTGCTGTATCGNACACTGAGCTGGACTTNAGTTCTTTTAATCGGACTCGGGCTCTCNCTNGTATTNGTGTTTTTGGTAGGNGCGGTCTACGAGGAGACGCTGAAAGGNNTAGTGGTAGCNATCAAAGAGGTGGTCGCTCCGCCGGCTCAACTTGCTNNCCTNGGGGTGGATNGCGTGACNGTCGACGCATGGATGGCATCATTATCTGTTGGGGCGTTGAGTTTCGTGCAAATAGTNAGTGCGATATTCGCACTTATATTTGCCAGAGCTGTTCAAGCTCAGGCATATAATCCTGGNGGNTTNAANGCAGAGTTTGAAGCGGTAATCCTACCGCCGATGTTTGCNGTCGGATGCTTGGTCCTAGCAACCACAGGATTTCTNATTGATCCGTGGATGCTCCGGTTCACNCCGGTAGGNGCATTNCCTTTGATGTTTGCTGGCATTGCATTGGTTCACGGGCTGACNAGCATGAGGGAGTCGAGAGGACTCATCATCNTGTTTTATGTGGCTTTGGTNTTTTTTACGCCATATCTTTTAATGTTNTTGGCGTTATTGGCNGTCATTGACGCATTTGTGGATTTTCGGGCCCGCGTANGTCAGNAGCCACCGNNAAATGAGGATANATAAATGGAAGTAATTTTGCTTGAAAAAGTTGGTAAGCTTGGAGCCCTCGGCGATCGTGTNACAGTGAAAGGTGGCTACGCACGAAACTTCTTGCTCCCACAGGGNCGAGCAGTGTTGGCAAACNAGGNGAATATTGCTGANTTTGAGGCACGCCGNGCNGAGCTCGAGAANACNGCCCAAGAGCAAATNGATGCTGCGACCCTNCGNGNAGAGAGTTTGAANGGGCAAACAGTTACGATCACCGCCAAAGCAGGCGACGAAGGTAAGCTTTTTGGNTCNATCGGTACCCGTGATATCGCTGAAGCNGCTNNTGCCGCTGGGTTGACGCTGGANAAGAGTGAAGTCCGTCTTCCAGCAGGCCCACTGCGNACAACAGGCGAGCATGAGGTGCAGTGTCAAGTTTACTCTGAAGTATTTGCAACGATCACTGTTGCGATNACCGGAGACTAGTACATGGCNTCGTTTTCAACAAANGAGTTCAAATCAGGNCTNAANATNTTGATGGACGGTGATCCTTGCACGATCGTTGAAAATGAGTTTGTNAAACCAGGTAAAGGGCAAGCGTTTAATCGCGTTAANATNAAGAACCTGAAGACTGGTCGCGTCGTTGAAAAGACGTTTAAGTCAGGNGACTCGGTTGAGGCCGCTGATGTGATNGATCTTGANATGGAATACTTGTACACCGATGGCGATTTCTATCACTTTATGATGACCGATGGTTCTTTTGAACAGCANGCGGCTGANANNAAANNGGTNGGTGACGTAGCNAAGTGGCTAAAAGAACAAGAGANTTATGNCATCACATTATTTAATGGAGCACCCCTNGCAGTTACNCCGCCNAATCACATTGAACTTGAGGTGANCGAGACCGATCCAGGTCTGAAAGGCGATACGGCGCAAGGTGGTTCGAAGCCTGCNANCTTGTCGACAGGCGCTACCGTCAACGTACCACTGTTCATNGAANTTGGTGAAGTTCTCCGCATTGATACCCGNACCGGGGACTATGTTTCGCGCGCAATAAAAAAATGATGGNGCGACCCACGGCCANCATTAATATGCTGGAAGCCCGCGCCAGTTTGCTNGCNAAGCTTCGTTCGTTTTTTGAGGCAAGANAATCNCTCGAGGTGGANGTGCCCGTCATAGCGACAGCGCCCNCNTCGGATCCATGGCTTGATAGCTTTACGGTTCANGATCCGGCNGGAATTCACNTTGGTTACCTNCTNNCATCGCCTGAAACCTATTTAAANCGTCTACTNNCGNAATATCCGTATCCTTTNCATTCGATTGGTAANGCCTACCGCGCGAATGAAGACGGACCACAGCACNCANTCGAATTCACAATGCTTGAATGGTATCGCCCNACAGCCGNGCNTCCATTTGAAGAAATGATTTGCGAAATGCAGGATTTGATAGAGACGCTCACNGAATTTGGTCGACCNGAAGTGGTTTCCTATCGTGANCTGTTTANTTCNGTNTTTGGGTTAAATCCNCATGATGCTGAAGCCAACGATNTNGTTCANTTTGCGAGTGACNTACTCGGATCAAAAGCTGCTGCAACAATGGATNTAGATAGTCTTCTTAATGTTTTGTTTGCAACAAAGGTAGAGTCACATTTAGTAAATCACATCGTGATCGATTTCCCGGTTACTCAATCGGCGCTGGCGCGGATAGGGATCGTTGATGGGGAGTCGGTTGCAAAGCGTGCTGAGCTTTATATTGCTGGAAGTGAGATAGCGAACGGGTATTACGAGTTAACTGACGTTGTTGAGCAATCANAACGATTCGAGATNGACCATCAAANACGTGAGGCANTGCATCGNCCNACACTTCCAACAGATNAGGCATTACTCAACGCGTTGANGANAGGCTTGCCCGAGAGCTACGGTGTAGCTTTGGGTGTCGATCGNCTGTTGAANGTNGTTACNAATGTAANAACACTTTCCGAGTGTATGACGTTTACAGGACATTTATGAAAGANNCTTTGAACCTTATNTGGATTGATTTGGAGATGACNGGACTATCACCGAATCATGATCGGATNATCGAGATTGCCACTGTTGTCACAGACAAAGATCTCAATATACTCGGCGANGGNCCTGTNTACGCNGTTAATCAGCCTCAGGCATTGCTNGNTGGTATGGATGAGTGGAACACNCNTCAGCANGGNACATCAGGNCTTANAGAGCGCGTCCAGAACTCANAANCNACAGAGGCAGAAGCCGAAGCAAAAACCATTGAGTTTTTAAGTGAGTTTCTCGATGCANGACAGTCTCCAATGTGCGGCAACTCGATNTGTCTGGATCGACGATTTCTATCACGTTATATGCCCGATCTCGAAGCATTTTTTCATTACAGAAATCTCGACGTGTCCACATTGAAAGAGNTAGCAAGGCGCTGGAATACGAGTGTCTCTGCCGGNATCACTAAATCCNGTCAGCATTTNGCCNTCGCGGANATTTATGAATCAATTCNTGAGNTCAAACATTANAAGACACATTTTCTGAAGCTCGATCGNNNAGGGTTTTGATGGCCCATTGGATGTGCTCATCAAGAATTGGTCCGTGCGCCCCNATTTTTTNGNTCAGTAANCCAAGNGTCTGAGAGATTTTNTCTTCGCTGTTACCAAGGCCTATAGCCAAATTTTCAAGAAANTTTGCATATCCCGCTCGCCTNAGTGGGCTGCCTTCAGTTTTTTCCAGGAACTCTTTTTCAGACCACTGAAANAGGTCNATTAATTGCTTTTTNTCGAGNTCATTTCGAGGTCTAAACNCGGGATCNCCTANGGATGCATATCGATTCCANGGACAAACCAACTGACAATCATCACATCCAAAAACNCGATTACCCATNGGTTTACGGAATTCTTCGGGGATTGGTCCNCGATGTTCAATTGTNAGGTAGCTAATGCATTTCGTNGCATCTANTTCATAAGGAGCNTTGAANGCATCTGTAGGGCAGATATCAATACATGCAGAACACGAGCCACATCNTGAATCCTCNGCTTGAGCTGAGATNGGTAANGGATAATCAGTCAATAGCTCGCCNANAAAAAACCAGCTTCCCGCGCTTCGAGACAGTAACAAGGTNTGCTTTCCGATCCACCCGAGCCCAGCTTTTTCCGCTAAATGNTTTTCNAGGATTGGTGCTGAATCTGAAAATACACGAAATCCATGTGGTGCGATTTGCTCAGAAAACCAATCNCCCANNTGTTTCAGACGTTTACGNATTAACTTGTGATAGTCGCGNCCAAGCGCGTATCTTGAAANATAGGCTTTATCAGGATCATTGAGGATCTCTATGCAGTCTGTATTCTCCGGGAGATAGTCNAGACGGACTGAAANNATCCGTTTTGTTCCGGCNACTAGTTGAGTNGGATCCTTTCGAAGCTCTAGATTCCGTTCAAACCAGTCCANAGTCCCNTGAAANCCAGCATNAATCCAAGCTTCGAGAAAAGGAACGTGCTNNGNGACGTCAGGATCGGTAACACCGATAGCTGTAAAGCCNAGTTCTAANGCTTTTTGTTTAAGCTTANCGAAAGCTTGATCTGATTGATGCCATGACGCGTCCATGACCGTTACACTAACAGAGTAATCATAAATCGGAACACCTGATGCAAATAGAATTGATTGATGAGTCGATNACAAATAAGCTNGGANAAGCGCTCGCCANGAGTTGCCCAGAGGCCCCATTTCTTGCGACATTNAANGGAAATCTTGGTGTCGGTAAAAGCCATCTNGTGNGAGCTTTTTTGAAAAAGCTTGGNGTGACTGACACCATTCCATCACCGACCTANACCCTATGTGAGACNTATACGATCAATNGGACACAGGTCATCTCGCANATGGACTTATATCGACTTCAAGACCCTGAAGAGTTGGAATTTTTAGGNTTCCGGGAGATGCTNGACGGGCACGGTGTGCTGATCGAGTGGCCAGAGCGNGCAGNGTCCTTTCTTCCCNCNCCAGACCTCGATTTGCATCTGATGTGGGATGGCGANCGGCGTATATGTGCNNTGGNTGCAAAATCTNAGAAAGGAGAANATTGGCTATCCAATTTGGAGGTACNAAACGCAGCATGATGCGCGNCTGNCTAANNGTTATTTTTTTCTCGGTGNCGTCCTNGGNANNNGCAATCGAACTNAAATCAGTGCGCTCGTCGACTGANCAGGATAGCTCACGTGTCGTTTTAGAGNTTTCAGGTCAGCCAAAATTTTCTTACTTTAATTTGAATAANCCGAGTCGTTTGGTTTTGGATGTGACTAATCTCNGTACAGAGAGGCTTCAGGAGCTCATTGCTATTGANGATAAGAGAATAANGCGCGTGCGCACAGCGGTCCGNAGCAGAGGTAGTCGGCTAGTTTTTGATCTTGCTGGACCCTATCGATCAAATATATTCGCACTTGACGCCAAAGGAAAATTTCCCGATCGACTGGTGATTGACGTTGTTGGTTACGTGGCCGGGGGAAAGGCCTCAGTACGGGATAGTACAGCTGAGGAATTGACCGAGCCGCTGGTTGAAAAGCGCGACATCGTTGTCGCTATCGATCCGGGCCATGGTGGCAAAGATCCTGGAGCGTCATCGTATGGCTTGATTGAGAAACAGGTTGTGCTGCAAATTTCCAAACGGCTAGCGCGACGGTTTCAGAGTGAGCCGGGTTATCGAGCTGTCCTAACACGCGATGACGATCGATTTATTCCATTGAAGAATCGGCCTCGTATCGCGCGTGAGGCTGGCGCTGACTTCTTCCTATCGATTCATGCAGATAGTTTTCCTAAGAATAAAAGTGTTCGTGGAACCGGTGTGTATGCGTTGTCGTTGCGTGGTGCAAATTCGGAATTGTCTAGGTGGTTGCAGAATACCGAGAATGCTGAAGATTTGGCGGGTGGTGTTGATCTGGGTAATGTCGATAACCCTACACGCCAGGTGTTGCTCAACATGTCGATGGAATCCGCTATTAGGATCTCTAAGCAGGCAGGAAAGTTTGTGTTAAGTGATTTAACTGATATGGGTCGGGTACACAAGAAACAGATTGGTCTTGCGAACTTCGCCGTTTTAAGGAGCCCGGATATTCCCTCTCTTCTGATTGAAACAGGTTTCCTATCTAATCGGTCTGACGCCAGGCGGTTATCGAGCTCTCGAGAACAAGAAAAGATTGCGGGAGCTATTTTTGAGGGTATCAAACGGTATTTCGAGAAGAGTCCACCGGCAAATACATTCGTAGGCTGGCGCAAGCAGAACAAGGGTAAACGGATGACTATTGAGGTCAAACGTGGCGATACGTTATCTGAACTTGCCTCTCGGTACGGACTATCATTACAGGCTCTGAAAGAGCTGAATGCCCTACAAACCGACGTGATTCGGCTTGGCCAGAAGCTAGAGGTACCGATAGTATCACGATAGCATGTACGAACATGGTGAAGGCTAAAGTGCCTGCTCCTAAAACCAAGGTTAAACGTTCTTATAAGGGACGATACGCAGTTACCACCGTAAGGTATGCAAAAATTTATGAAATCTGGGGCTTCTATTACTGTCCTTTCTTCGCGTCTTGCTAATCAGATCGCCGCCGGTGAGGTAGTAGAGCGTCCGGCGAGTGTAGTTAAGGAGCTGGTAGAAAATGCGCTTGATGCCGGGTCAACGCAGATCGATATTGATTGCGAGGCCGGTGGTATTGGTCGAATTCGTGTTCGTGACAACGGCCGTGGAATTCCGTCGGATGAGCTGACGCTTGCATTGTCGCGGCACGCCACTAGTAAAATTTTAGATCTAGATGATCTTGAGGCTGTTAGTACCCTTGGATTTCGTGGTGAGGCTCTGGCCTCAATTGCCTCGGTATCTCGTCTTGATCTGACTTCAGCCATCGATGATGAGCCTGGGTCTATAGTCTCGGTTGAAGGCAGAGAAATGGTTGCTTTAGTTCAACCATCACCACACCCGCGAGGCTCCTCAGTAGATGTTCGTGATCTATTCTTCAACACTCCGGCTCGTCGAAAATTTTTAAAAACAGAGAAGACGGAGTTTGGTCATATTGAATCAGTTGTTACCCGACAAGCATTGAGTCGTTTTGATGTCGGATTCCGATTAGTCCATCAGGGCCGAGTGACTCGTCAGTTAACCCCGGCGCTCTCAGAAAATACTCAGATTGCGCGTGTTTCGCAGTTGCTGGGTAGCGGCTTTATGGATGCTTCTCTTCCTATAGATGCAAGAGCCACTGGGCTTTCACTTAAAGGATGGGTCTGTCGAGCAACATTCAACCGAGCACAGGCCGACTTGCAGCATGTCTTTGTCAATGGACGATTTATTCGTGATAGGTTGATTTCTCACGCATTGAGACAAGCTTATCGCGATATTTTATTCCATGGCAGACATCCCTGTTTTCTGTTGTACCTCGAGCTTGACCCGGCACAAGTCGATGTAAACGTGCATCCTACAAAAAATGAAGTTCGATTTCGTGACTCGCGATTAATTTATGATTTCTTATTACGCTCGGTTGGGCGAGTTCTGGCTGATGATCGGCCCGAGCAAATATGTGATCAGAATATCTCGGTCGAATCCTTGGGAACTAACCAAAGCCAATCAATCCAGCACCAACCAACGTTGGGACTCAATCGTTCGAAACCAGTCGACTCTTTTGACACATTCGCGCGATTCTTAACACCTACACTCAATGAAGAAGAGCCACCTGATTCACCAACTGATATTCCTCCGATGGGTTATGCCATAGCGCAACTACATGGGATTTATATTTTGTCCCAGACTCAGGACGGCATGATCATTGTTGATATGCACGCTGCACACGAGCGAATCACATATGAGGCGCTTAAACAAGCGTTTGACGAGAACGGACTTGTGAGCCAACCGTTATTGCTACCGGTCACACTACATGTCAATCAGGGTGAGGCCTCATTGGTAGAGGAGGCTACCGATCTTTTTGATCAACTTGGGCTTGGCGTTCAACGTCTGGGCCCCGAAGCCATTCGAATTGAGCATGTCCCTGCGATTCTGAATCGAGCCAGTCATGAGGATTTGGTAAGGGATGTGCTCAGTGACCTTGCCGCTGTTGGTACCAGTGACCGAATTAACGAGGCCAGAGATAATCTCCTGGCGACTATGGCTTGTCATGGATCAGTCAGAGCGAATCGCCATCTGACCATTCCTGAGATGAATGCGTTACTGAGAGACATTGAGAACACGGAGCGTTCGGGTCAATGCAACCACGGCCGCCCAACGTGGACGGCTCTCTCTATGCACGATTTGGACCGTTTATTCCTGAGAGGACGTTAGTTAGCCACCAGTCGCCAGAATCCGGATGACTCCCTTGGGCTTTGAATTAACGTTTTGCACTAATGAAGTCGGCTGGCTATATAGAGTCGTTTCTGATCCGAAGCTATCTACGACCACAGCGCGGACTCGAATTAAACTGCCAACGTGTCCCTGTGCCAAAGTCATACTATTCCCGTAGACGTCTGGTATCGAGTTCCACGATCTACCGTTATCCGACATTTCCCAGGTAGATCGAACATTGGCTATACCGTCATCGTCAGAAAGGTTCGATGTATCAATTTCTAGGAGCTGACCTTTTTTAGATTGGCCCATGATCATCACTTCGCCCTCGACAGGATCATCAATATTCTGAACCATATTTGTTGCAGGTGTGACCAAGGTTTCCTTTGTTCCAAAGCCATCTTCGTATGACACGATTACACGGTACGCGAATCCCACCTCGGCCTGATTCAGTCGGAGAAGCGCAGGGTTAGATGAATTTGTTTGGTAAGGAGTCCACCGAGCGGCATCTGAGGAACGCTCCCACACGTAAGAAAACTGACCGACCCCGTCTTCATCAGAAATACCCGATACGTCGATTTTGATAGTGTTGTCCTCTACCGGTGAACCGCTAATGATTGGTAGCCCCTTCGGTAAATCATTAGCGTTTTGAACTCCACCTGTCGGCGCTGTCTCTATTACCTCAAGGGTTCCCTCGCCGTCGACGTATTGGATGACTACACGCAGTGAACGACCAACGTGGTTCTGTCGCGGTGTGAAAGATTGTGACGTCGCGCCATCAATGGTTTGCCAACCACCACTGGGTAGTTGTACTTGCCACTGCATAGTGAGATCTCCGAGCCCGTCCTCGTCATAGAGGTTCGAGACATCAATCACCAGAGGTTGGTCCTCCATAGGACCGTTGCCACTTTGACTGCTACGCTTGGAGTCCGTTTGTGCGCTATCGTTCTGGGCTGTTGAAGAAGTTGTTGATCGAGAACTCGTCGATGTTTGGGCGGTATTTCCTGCGGGAGCGACATTCGTCTCAGCGCCCTGCTTTGCCACGGGTGTTTGTTCGGTCTCTGCAACTTGCGAGGCCTCTGCTGGATTCGCTGCTCGTGCGGCTTCAACTTGCTCGGCTGCAATAGCAGCTGCAGTTGCGGCCCGTTCTGCTTGCTCTTTAGCGCGTTGTGAATAATTCGCATCAGCATAAACAGCCGTACAGGCACATCCAATCGCAATGGCTATTAATTGGGCCGCTAGGCGCTGTAAATACATCTGTATCCTTATGCTATCAATGGTCTTTTGGCAGAATGTACAGTCAAGACTCGGTTTGAGCAATGATTGATGTAGTTTAGACCTTTAAAACCCTAGTTTTCAATGATTTCAAAGATCTGCTGAATAAAATGAGTAAATATTTGCAGCCGGTGACAGTTATTGTCTATTTTTTTGTTATGAGTCGCCACAGCGCGGAAAAGCCTTTATGTGGTGCGGGTTTGCACCCAGATTGCACTCGACTCGTCCTAGCGTTTGTTGACTAAACCGCGAAGTGATTGGATCTCAATTGATGAAAATTTATTTGATTGATAAGGGTATATTAAACTTTAGTCCCATAAGGAGAGGTGTCTTTGAATATTGCGGTTTTGGGATCCGGTACGATCGGACAGAGTTGGTGTGCTCTTTTTTTAGCGGCCGGTTACGAGGTATTTGCTTATGATCCNNATCCGAGCANGGAATTAGAGATAAGAGNNTTTGTTATTNATTCTGAGCCAACACTNCGAGCACTTGGTTTTTCNCATGCGGGTTCACTNACTAANTTCTGTTTCACCACNGACGCGGCNANGGCGGTTGAAGGNGCACAAGTCGTTCAGGANAGTGCNCCNGAGAATCTTGTGCTTAAACAACAATTATATCGACTCATTGAATCGGCCCTCGATCCCAAATCTACNGTTCTATCNTCGACGTCGGGGTTAACNCTTGAGATGCTTCAAACTGGCTTCTCCNATCCATCGAGGATACTNATNGCNCACCCATTTAANCCNCCGCATTTGATCCCANTAGTNGAAGTTTTGGGCAACGAATTAACGGCGCCTGATCTTATTCAATGGACCCTNACTTTCTATGANGGGCTTGGNAAGGTGCCGATTGAGTTGAAGAAAAGTATTCCAGGTCATATCGCCAACCGTCTTCAGGCGGTGCTTTGGCAGGAAGTNTTNCACNTAGCTANAGAGGGTNTCGCTTCCCTNNCTGATATTGATAAAGTAATCGCNAANGGNCCAGGTTTAAGGTGGGCGATTTATGGTCCAAATCAANTATTTTCACTAGCAGCTGGNGCAAAAGGTCTCGAGGGATTTCTNGATCATCTTGGGCCTTCCTTTCAAGATTGGTGGTCGGCAGCTGGTCACGTTGAGTTGGATGCTGATACTCGNCAGTTCATTAAACGACAGTATTCGAGCTTTGATGAAAACGAATGCAGGGCAATGAAGGCTTACAGAGATCATTTAATCTGTAGGATATTAAATGAAAAAAAATTTTGAAGAGTGAGTTTGTTTGGTGATCATCTCAACCCGCTTGTTTGGGCTATCTCTCTCGAGGTCGAAAAATTTGGCTTCGAAATAGGAAGATGTTTATGCGTACCCTCAGCGTTTTTGTGAGAGCTTTATGTGTGCAATTTAGACTGACGTTATGGCTCGGTATTAACATATTCTTGGTTGNGTTATGCATATGAGGTTATCCACGCTAAGGATGGTTACGCCAATAGCGACCTTAATTAATGTGGCGTTACGAACCTTTCGGAGGAAATCGGTACTTTCCTGAACTAGCGACTCTTTCTAACCTTGTTTGTTAGTTGAATGTGCTGACAAGGATGTATCTTGGTCAAACGTCGACTATGCATGCGCGAAGGCGGCCACTGCCTGCCTGTTTTTGATGATTGCGGTATTTGCATCTACTGAAAGCTCGTTTTTCCTATCGGCTTTTTCTTTAAGCGCATACCGACTATTGGTATCTGACCAAGCCATTTCCTAAATCTGCATGGGTACCCTCCAAAATATGTGAAGTATTCAGATCTCCCGCTGTTCCAACACCAAGCCCGAAGCAAGTTATGCGTAATTCATTAAAAAACTGTTTCATAACTTTGAGCACCGCGTCGGTTGATTATGTTGCCGGCAGTAATACTCTTCCAGCAATTCCGACTGCACTCGCATCGAGACACATCGATTTAGCAACATCGAGACCGTTTCGAATACCTCCAGATGCCCAGCAAGTAGTGGACGGGAGCGCCCTACTAATGTTGATTAAACATTCGGTTGTTGTGTAACCCCAATTATCAAATACGTCATTTTTCGAGAGTATCTCGCTGATATTCTTATTTAGTTCTATCTCGATGTCAGCAAATCGGGTACCACCCGTCCCCGCTACATCCAAAATTTCAACGCCCGCGGATACCAGCTCTTTTGATGAGTTCAGATCGAGTCCAAAGCCAACTTCTTTGACCACGACAGGTACCGGTGACCATTCACAAACTTCAGAAATATGGCAAATGATATCTCGCCAGTCGGTATCCCCATTAGGCTGAAATACCTCTTGCATCGGATTTAAATGAATAATCAGCGCATCAGCTTCTATCGGATCTAATATTCGTCCTAATTCTTGTACTGCTTTTAGGTGTGGCAGATTGACAGCACCAAAGTTTGCAAATAGTGGCAAGTCGCCAATGGCGTGTCGAACCGACCAATTTAAACCAGAAGCTTCACCATCTTGGATGGTGATGCGCTGTGAGCCGACACCCATTGCAATTCGGAGTTCGTTACAGGCTTCCGCTAAGTGTCTATTAATACGTTCAGATTCGGATGGACCTCCCGTCATAGAGCTGACAAAAAAAGGAGCACTGGTGGGTTTATCAAAGAATTGGGTGTCAAGTACGATCTGGTTAAGGCTCACGTTGGGTAATGAGCGGTGTTTAAGACGTATCGAGTCAAAACAACTTGCAGAAGGCTCCTGATCAAGGGCCGACTCGATGTGCCCAAGCTTGCGACTGATATTATCCATGTTTTTTTGCTGCCCACTCGAGAAGACACATGTGAGGGACCGTGAGCGCTGCGAGGCCAATGAATATGACTTGGTAGATTGCGAGGTCTATGTTCGCGTAATACTTCTCAAGATGAGATCCTGACACCGCAGCAATTCCCAATGTCAAAATTGTCAGCGCCAACATCACGACATATGCTGCGAACCGTGTTTCCTTTCGCATAGTTCTAAATTCAGTAATGAGATGCCTTGGGCTGTGGAGCCCACAGAAGTAAGCAATGAAATACCACAAAGGCTCAAAGCTGATCGCGCAAACTGTTAAAATAAGGAGTTCTCCGGCGGTGAGGCGAGATAACTTACTTCGGTCGAAGATTAGTAATAATATACCGATCACACCGAGCCCCTGAAGGAATATTAAAGGGATCTCAGCTACATTTTGGAAAATCAAGAAGCTAAAGATCTGTTCAACTTGCTCTGGTGCAGTCCACGCCGGTAATCCCAATACAAACGCTCCATACGCAAAGCCACCGAAAGAAACTCTCTGTTTCCAGTCGCGGCCGAAATGGATACAGGAAATTAATAAGAAAAGGAGTAGCGACGCGGAAGGTAGTGTCAGCCAAAATAAAACAACCAGCGCAACAACAATGATGTATCCGGCAAAAAACCATACACTGGATCGTAGGTCATGAATCAGACCACAGCGATGAGCGATGACAGGGTCTAATGCACCATGAGGCAATCCCACGAGTGAAATGAAACAGGACGCGAGAATGAGACTTAAATCCACTGATACCTCCCAAGGAGCGCACA
>PAWX01000002.1 GCA_002714245.1 Gammaproteobacteria bacterium
GTTCAAGCTCAACGAAATTTCCGGAGGTCAAGTTGGATACGAGGCAACTGCGTAGAATATTTTTTTCTTTTTTAATAGCCATAGTGATCGCGGTATTTGTGGTTTGCGTATTTCGCATTGTAAATATTTATTTGTTTCCCTCTGAAAATCATCCGTCACTACATATGCCTAAGTCACTTGGAGGCTAGTATTAACCAGTTTCGAGGGTTCTGTATTGATGCTGGAGTAGGCGTTTATTGCAACTCAATTGGGTGGCTAAAGGGAACCGAATATCGACAATTTATGACCATCGGTGACGAAACTTTAGACTTCAAGGTATTCAGAAAGCATAACCCAGGGTATCCGAACCATTGAGTATTGGCTCTGCGATTCTATAGCTTCGGTGGCAGCTACTTTGCCGGTAAGGCAAATCTGAACAATTCTGCGGGGTTATGGACCAACAATTTCTCGTGATGCTCAGATGGTACCCAATCTAACGTCAGGTCTAATAGGTCCATATCATCTGGGTAATCTTCTTGTGATTTCGCACCGTTGTGGGGCCAGTTTGTTCCCCAAATTATGCGTTCGGGTGCGTAGTCAGCGATAAAACTAGCGATTTTGGCCACATCCGTGTAGTAAGGGGCACCGATTGCTGATGACTCATAGCATCCTGCGAATTTGTACCAGCAATTGCCTCGATCAATCAGTTGTTTAAGACGATCAACTTCTATGGAGNTNAGTTCTATAGNCTTNAAAAATTTNCCATGATGATCGATCACAAAATTAGATTTGAGATTCACTAATGCTGAAAACTTNTCAGTAATAGTGTTNCCATCGAACTGCACCGCAATCATAAGTTCGTTGGCGGCAGTTTTCTGATCCAAACCCTTTATGTAAGAAAAATCGTACGCGCCACCGGGCAAATCCATTATCCGCGCTCCAACGATTCCGTGATCCATCAGGGTCGTTAATGATTTATCGTCAATATCTGGGGGGATTGCTGCGACGCCNTGTGCATCTNTTCCAAATCTCTCTAANACGTTNAGTAGACAATCATTATTCCTCTGGTAAGCNTTGGCTACAGTAACGACCGTTTTTGAAATACCCAGCCAGCTACATANTCGTCGGTACTGCTTTTCGTCGGGCATACCGATAGGTAAGCCAGGCCCACCTGGCATCGCAGGGAAATCTGGGGCATAAATATGNCTTTGTGTGTCAATAATTCCGTCGGGGAGGANGTGCCTAGATGCTCGTCCGGTAAGGGTACGTTCAATACTCACGGTNTGTATTTGAAGNGCTCNAGCGATTCGCGANAGATCTCTATCCCNAGCCCTGGCGAATCAGGAANCTTCATAGTCCCTNGCTGATGCTCTAAAGGTTTTTTGAGAANNGCCTGTCTGAATGGGTTCTCGGTCCGATCGAATTCAAAAATTGGCTCCAACGGTTCTCTTCGGTATGGAGAGAACGGGATAGCAGCGATCGCTTGTAAGCTTGCAGCAATTTGGACACCNGTGCCCCAGACATGAGGNACNACCCTAACNCCATTCATTTGAGCGTGATCGACCACCCGTTTGAACTCAGAGAACCCGCCGACTCCGCAAACGTCTGGTTGAATAATATCGACANCGCANGCCTCAACCGCCGCTTTCATGGCCCAACGCGCGTGCCAAGTTTCACCNCCGGCGACTGGTATTGGTTGCCTTGATCGTACATCGTGATAAGAGTCTAATAACTCNGGTAATACTGGTTCTTCAAACCAANNGATATCNTAAGANCTNGCAGCGCGACCAACNGCTACCGCTTCCGTCGTATCGTAGCCGTGGTTGGCNTCAATCATGACCNTCATGTCTGGACCGACAGCATCGCGGACCTGTCTGATTAACTCCAAGTCCTCGTCCGCATTAAAACCGATTTTGAGNTTGATCGCGTGGAAGCCCTCATTTTTGTAGCNNAGAACCTCAGCGACGACGTCNGNGATACGATCCACTCCCTCGCGCCGAAATGCACCTGTTGCGTACGCCGGGACNGATTCTCTGAACCGTCCCCCAAGAAGTATCGAGATCGGTTGACTGAGAAGTTTCCCTTTNATGTCCCAGAGCGCNATGTCGATGCCNGAAATGGCAGTAACTGTGACGCCCCGCTGTCCNTGGTCTCGGTATGTATGATANAGGTCAAGCCAAACNACCTCTGTNTCTAGTGGATTCTTNCCGATGAGTCGNCCTCNCATTTGATCGACAATCGCAGCATTTATCAACGCNGGCCCCAAGCACTCTCCCCANCCAACTGTTCCGCATTCGCACTCAATTTCGANGAGAAGATGNTGTCGGNGGTNAAAGCTCGTCGAGGCGCTTTCGAACGCTGTCTCGAGCTTGTGGTCTAAGATGTNGGTTTGGACACTCGATATTAGNGTCATANAAGCGTCAATCCTAAAATTGCCTGAGTAAGTTACTATCGCGGANCGGTTCGACTTGCAGGAGTTGGCTCGGCATGATGTTACANGTATTACAATCGGGACCGAAAAGTTTGACGTACTCTGAGAGGTCTGCGAGCCANTGNTTGAGTCCTTCTCTTGGTGAGGTTACCTCAAAACAGACCCGNTCNAGACCCACATTTTTNATTATCTGATCGAAAACTACCTTCGCCTGATCNTGTTGAATCTCAAATTCCTCATGATCTAACACAATGTATTCAGCTCCGTCTTCGAGAAACGGGGCTGCGGTGTTAAGAATGTCTTCTGCTGATGAGGCAAGATCTGGGCTTCCTTCTTTCCAGTTCCTGAGTGGATGATGCTCGTACATAAATCGCATCGANTTATCTATTGCGAAACGTCTCCACTGCATCCACTGTTTTTCGNTGACATCNTTGCCTGTGTTCATGAACTCCATCAGCGAAAATCCAAGGTTCCGCGCATGCCTGATCGCCTCTTCGACACAGTTTTTTTTATAAGCAAATTTAAAGTATGTGTGGTCCAAGTATGGTTCTACGCCGAAGTCTCTATAAAGTTTTAGCTTCTTCGAAAGCCACTCNGGAGGAGAGTACAGAACCTGAGGAGTTGTGAGCTTTGCATAATCGATTCTGTCAGCGGCTACTTGCAAGAANTCGTCCAGCTCTGGCAGTCCCATCCTCTCAAGATAGTGGGGTGCCTCGTGGTATCCAACATCTTTGATCCAGGTTTGTCGAAGCTTTCTCGGTTTATTTTTGAGCTGTACCTCAGGGAATCCTGATCCATGTTTTTTAACGTTCATAACTTTCCAAAAATTTTGTTTTTGAGACCGGTCTCAAAGTAGTAACACCCGGAAAACACTAAGTCAAATCGTTGTAAGTTAACCCGGTAATTAATTTAAACCTTGGNGACCAAAATGGTGGACTCTAATTACAAATGATCTGGTTTTTTGTAATGTATCGCTATTCCGAGTTATCGTCGTTAACGTGCAATGAGCCATCCAATGAAGAAATCCCCCACGCTTGTTGACGTTGCAAAACTTGCGAATACGTCTAAGGCCACAGCCGCTCGTGTTTTTAGTCGAAGTAAATCAGCAAACGTTAGGCAAGAGACCAAGGCTAGGATACTTGAGGCAGCTGATAAGTTGGGGTATTCGCCCAACCTGTCCGCGGCGAGTCTGCGATCGAAAAAAACATATTTAATAGCTTTGTGCATTCATGACATCACCAATCCGTCATCCCCGTCGTTAATTCGAGGAATACAAGATGAGCTTGCGCAACATGGATATGATCTCGTTGTTTTTAATAGTGATTGGGACCCTAATAAGGAAAAAAAGAATTTGCGGGCGGTGGTTCGAAATCAGCTTGACGGTCTGATTTTGCAGGATCCATCCGACGAGCTTGACGTGTCAGAGCTCCCCGATCTTCCNTCAGTGATTCTGACCAGCAACGAAGTATTCTCAACAGTCCGGAACACGGTGAGTACTGACACAGTAGGGGGCGTGAGGAAGGCGCTAACCTACCTGCACTCGATGGGTCATGATCGAATCGGAATTTTACTGGGTGGCTCGGTTTCGCAAATTACTAATCGTAAGCGAGCTTACTTGGATTTTTATGAAGGCGCCGGTTTGAAAGTTGAGGACAGATTGATTGTTGACGTGCCGTTTAAGACGCGGGCAAGTGACACTTTTATTATGGCGAAGGAACTCATCGTTGATCTTATGCGCTCGCCTCAACGTCCTTCAGCGATTTTTGCATCAAACGACATGCTTGGTTTGGCGGCATTGCAAATGGCGCAGATTGAAGGCCTTCAGGTTCCGCGAGATCTGTCGGTTGTTGGGATGGATGATTTATTCTCGGCTGAGAGTGCGTCTCCGGCACTAACTTCTGTTTCAAAACATCGTTTCGAGGTAGGCGCGCAAGCCGCTAGAAACCTTTTAAANCAGATTAATAGCGAGCACTCAATGGAAAAGGAGCCTATCAATGAGCTCGTTGAATGCACCTTGGTGGTCCGTGATTCTAGCGGCCCAATAGCGGAAGTTGATGTTTGATTGCCTTGGTTGACTCTTTACCAAATCTTTTGATACTTTCAAGCCATCGATCAAGTTTTCGTTTTTTTTAATCGAAAATGAGACCGGTCTCAAAAAATAAAGNTGTATTTTTAGAGCCGAAAGGTTCAGTCATTTTGGAGGACCACTTTCTGCGAGTCATTAATCGATGGGTGTCTTAAAGAAGGTTGTTTGTCTATTAAGCTAGTAGAATAATACGGAGAAAATAGCATGCGTAATCTCATACTAGGCCTATTGATTTCATGCTTCGCATGGTCACCTACAGTGCACGCGAACCTCGATCTTTCAGGGAAGACGGTTACATGGGTNGTTCCATTCAAGGAGGGCGGNGGNACAAGTCGATTTGCTCGATTCCTACAACCATTCCTCACGAAATACNTGCCAGGTAATCCAACGATNCAGATACAGCATATACCAGGCGGTGGCGCCATTAAGGGCTCTAATTATTTCCAAAAGAATGCGAAACCNGANGGNACNTNNCTTTTNGGTTGTTCGACNTCGGTCATCGTNAATGTNGCCACNGGNAACCCGCTGGTGGAATACAATCTAGGTGCTTACAAGCCGGTACTTCTGCTTCCCCAAAATACCCATTGGTTCACACGGACTGATCTAGCGAGTGGCACNAGTGATATCTCGAAGTTGNAAGAGAGNGATNTNGTTTTGTATGCATTNAAGACCCCCGCTTCNGCNGANCTTTTTCANATTTGGGTTTATGACAAGNTAGGTATAAAAAANGCGCGNCCTATCCCAGGNCTNTCCTCNAGCGCGGGTTACCAAGCNTTTNTGCGCGGTGAAATCCANCTGAGCTCNCANGGNGCNGCNAATTATGTCAAAAAGGTTAAGCCCGAGATTGAAAGTGGGAAGGTNGTCGACATCATGACGCTTGGNATTGTGGGTGCNGATGGNAGCATNTCTAGAAATCCACTCGCNCCTGATGTACTCACGTTCCCCGAGATGTATGAGAAGGTGAANGGAAAGAAACTGGATGGTGCAGATCTNGAGGCNTACTATTCTATAGCNGCNGCNTGGGCCCAGGCGTCTAAGTCCATGNTACTGCCCGAGGGAACNCCTGANGCGATTGTCGAGGCNTATCGCAAAGCNGTCACAGAAATGGTGAACGATCCGGAGTTCAAAGAGAAAGCGACAAAGGCNCTGGGACCTTATCCACTTATAATTGGNGANGAAGCAGGNCCGATTCTCAAGAAGGCTGCAATCTTTTCAGACAGTACCAAGAAGCAATTGAATGCGGTGCTAAAAAAGAATCGCTTCGTNTANAGGGTTCAGTAANCAGCATTCCGCTGTTGGGTTGCCNACAGCGGAATCCTCTCAATTATGGATCAGTTTCTTTTAGCTCTGGGTCAGCTGTTCGGGCTTACCCACCTTTTGTTTTTGTTTGGNGGAACACTCCTAGGATTGACAGTGGGAATCTTACCTGGGTTGGGTGGGACATCCGGCTTGGCCCTTGTACTTCCCTTCGTGTTTGGTCTAGAGCCCTCACACGCCTTAGCTATGATGATTGGCGTTCTCGCTCCAACTACTACATCTGATACCTTTCCTGCGGTTCTTATGGGTGTTCCCGGCACATCGGGTTCGCAAGCCACGGTTATGGATGGTTTTCCCTTGTCTAAACAAGGAATGGCTGCACGGGCCCTAAGTGCAGCATTCTTATCATCACTATTGGGCGGTGTGTTTGGCGCAGTTATTCTGTCGGCGTCTATCTATTACGCGATTCCCATCATTATGACTTTTGGATTCGGCGAACAGTTTCTACTGATTGTTTTGGCCCTTTTGATGGTCGGAGCATTGACCGGGGACAACTTTGTAAAAGGTATAACTGCTTGTTTCCTGGGTTTGATAATCGGTTCAGTAGGCTCTGCGCCGATTACTGGCGACCCTCGATTCACTTTTAACACGCTTTATCTCATTGAGGGTATTCCTCTTGTTATTGTCGGTTTGGGTTTATTTGCGATCCCAGAAATAGTTGGTCTTTTGGACAACAAGGGTGCGATCGCGAAATCACTCCGAATCGAGCGGGGTTGGCTTACAGGAATAGCCGATGTCTTTAAGAACTGGTGGCTGGTACTCCGATGCTCGACACTTGGCTGTTTGGTGGGAGCATTACCCGGCTTGGGGGGGACGGTAGTTGACTGGATCGCCTACAGTCATCTGAGACAAACCAGCAAAGATACGTCTCGATTGGGAAAAGGGGATATCCGAGGTGTGATCGCCCCAGAGTCTGCAAATAACGCAAAAGAAGGAGGGGCTCTGATTCCAACCCTGCTTTTTGGCATCCCAGGATCTGGGAATAAGGTGCTGCTCCTGGGTGGGTTTATTCTTGTCGGGATCGAGCCCGGATTGGATATGGTGACCACACACCTTGACCTGACATATCTGATGATTTGGTCGCTAGCCGTAGCTAATATCCTAGGCGCCGGGCTGTGTATCGGCTTTGCGCCGCATATTTCAAAACTCACCCTGGTCCGATATTACATCCTAGCTCCCGTCATGATCACGTTAATATTTTTTGCGACCTATAACGTGAATCGTGACTGGTACGACTTCATAGGACTTCTAGGTTTTGGTTTGGTAGGGATCACCTTCAAGCATTATGGGTGGTCCCGACCCGCGCTTTTGATTGGCTTTTTCCTTTCATCGAAAGTTGAGTTGTTAAGCTATCAAACGCAGGCCGTTTATGGATTATCTTTTCTTTATCGACCAGTCGCGATAATCCTCATAGTAATGTGCTTCGCCACGATCATTTTGTTATTAAGACAACGATTCAATGCTGATTATGACTCGCAGGTGATCAAAAATAAGTCAAAACAAATGTATCTATCTCTCCTCTTGATCTGCCTGCCATTAGCTGTCATGTGGGATGTATCAGGTATACCGGATTTCAGAGCAACACTTTTTCCGATAGGCGTGTGCTTGATATCAATTTCGCTCCTGATTTTGATATTCGCCGTCCAATTAGCCGACCTGAGAAAGCCAGCATTCGCTGGCGGTGGCTTCCTCCGGTTTGTTAATACAAACATCTATGAAAATGTAGCGGGCTTCAATAATCAGTTATATTACTATTTGAGTATATTCGGCTATCTGGCGATGAATTTTATCTTTGGTTTCCCGATAGCTTCGGTACTCTTTATTAACCTCTTTATTTTGTTTCATGATAAGCGGGACTTAAAAATCTCTGTTTCTATCTCGCTCTCGCTCCTCTTAATTTTATGGATCTTATCGTCATTGCTTACGCTACAGTTTCCCAATGGTTTGCTTGGGACAGTTATCGATATGCCGTGGTGGTTGGGTGGAGAACTCAACTAGGATTTACTAAAGGAACATACCAATGACTGAATTATCTTTTCCTAGTCTCCCGTTTCTCGAACGCGAAAAGAAACCAAGAGAAACAGGTATTAACTACGTGAGAGCCCCGGTGTTGGTAGGCCAATGTATTGATGATTACTTACAGGCCTACAGCGACATTGTTGATATTTTCAAGCTTTCTGGGAAGCAGGCCGGTCAGATGTCTCGGAGCTCGTTGTTGCGGTTCCTCGAAATATGCAAGTCCAACGATGTAATGATTTCAATTGGTAATCCGTTGATGGATATGGCACTAAATGGTGGTCGTGAGATAGTCGATGATTATCTCGATAGGGTTGTCGACTATGGAGTCGACATTATTGAAATTTCAAGCATTGCTAGGTCGGCGGACGATGATGACATATGCCGTTTAATCGATGTAGCTTCCAAGCGAGGTTTGAAGGTAATCAACGAAGTAGGGGTCGCCTTCGCTCATTCGGAAGTGCAGGACAATATGATATTTAGTGAGAGATTGGGTCGACAGATACAACGATTTCTAGACGCAGGTTCTTGGAAAATTTTGTTGGAATCTGAGGGTATTACAGAGAACTTGGAAAAAGACAAATTTAGGTGGCAGTTAATCGATCGGCTTCTCAGCCCCTTAGCGTTATCACAATTTATGGTTGAGGCGGATGATCAAGATGTTTTGAGTAAATATATCGAAATATATGGTCCAAACATAAATATGATGGTTGATTACTCAAGGGTGCTCAAAATGGAAGATGCTCGGACTGGCTACGGTCCAAGTCAGTCGCTTTGGGGGAAAGTTGTAAAATATTAGGCGGCAAACGGATCAAAGTTTCATGTTCAGTAGTAGGAAAGGGTATCTATTTTAATTGTCTTAGCCGTTTAGCGTATTTGGTGACGACTACTAGTTGTCCGGTCGAAAATATTAAGAGTTTCTCATCTCGTGGGGGAAAAGTGCCGCAGTGAAGTCTCCGAACTTTGACACTAATACTAGCTCGATAGGATTACTTTCAAAGTACTTCGTTCCATGGGGGTGCGATGCTTGAAAGGTTACTAGTAACGGGTGCCGCGGGCGGGGTTGCTAATCTCCTTAGGCCACGACTTGTTGGTGTTTCTAAAAAGTTCCGACTAACTGACATTCGGCACTTCGTTTCAGCCTCAGATTTGGATGAGACAATGATTGGAGATTTGGCAGATTCTGCTTTTGTCGATCAACTCGTTCAAGGCTGTGATGGCATCCTTCATCTCGGCGGTGTGTCGACCGAGCAATCATTTGACGAGATCCTACCGGCGAACATTGTGGGCGTTTACAATATCTACAGGGCCGCGGCAAAGTACGATCGACCAAGAGTAATTTTTGCGAGCTCGAATCACGTTACAGGCGCTTACCGTACACAAGAAATAATAACGCCAAATGACCCATTGCTACCTGACAGTTTTTATGGGGCATCAAAGGTTTTTGGTGAAGCCGTCGCGAAGTTATTCTTTGTTAAAGAGGGGGTCGAGTCTGCGATCGTAAGAATAGGATCGTGTTTCGAACAGCCTTCGGATCTTCGGATGATGTCTACTTGGTTTAGCCCAGATGACTTTGCAGCGTTAATAAAGAGTTGTTTTAAGGTAGAGACCTTAGACTGTCCGACCATTTTTGGAGTTTCGAACAATGCTCGTTCGTTTTGGAGAAACACTGAGATTAGCCATCTGGACTGGCATAGTGAAGCGCGAGCAGAGGACCTGCTTGAGTCGATGAATCAACCAAATGTTTCCCCAGAGGAATTAGCGGCAGGTCTTATGGACTATCATGGTGGGACTTGGGTCAAGAGGCCCCTTGATACTGAGTGAGATTACTCTATGAGAATAAATAAAATTCGAGAGAAATGGGACGCTGATGAACCAGTATTAAATGGCTGGCTTACAATTTCTAATGGCTTTTCAGCTGAGGTGATGGCGCATCAGGGTTACGACACGTTAACGGTCGATCTTCAGCATGGTGTTAATGATGAGATGAATCTTATCGCTATGCTGCAGGCAATCAGTACCACTGAGACTGTCCCAATTATTCGGGTCCCGTGGTTGGAGCCAGGGATCATCATGAAGGCCCTTGATATGGGCGCGTATGGTGTGATTTGTCCAATGATAAATACGGCAGAAGATGCCAAAAAATTTGTGGAATACACGAGTTATGCGCCAATGGGGCGGAGAAGCTTCGGTCCTGTTAGAGCATTAATCTACGGTGGTAATGATTATCCAGACCACGCAAACGACATGATCGTTCGGTTCGCGATGATCGAAACAGCGGAGGCTCTTGATAATCTGGACGCAATTTTGGGAGTTGAGGGTTTGGATGCTATTTACATCGGACCGTCGGATCTCTCCTTGTCACTGGGATGTAAGCCAACCTTTGATGAAGTCGATCCACCTGTGGCCGAAGCAATCGATCACATTTTAGAACGTGCCACCGCGCATGGATTGAAGGCGGGTATTCATAACGGAACAACTACGGCCGCAAGAGCACGAATCGGAAAAGGATTTCGATTTGTGACAGTGTCCTCAGATGCGCGAATCATGGCTCATGGATCACAGGCAATTGTCGCTGAGATGAAAGATTCCTTGAAGTCCTGAACTGCTTTAGGTTTAACGGATGGTGGGCGCGCTCTTTGTTACGACTCTCTGTTCATAAGTCATTTTGGATTGACGTAATGCGTACCCTTCACTTACTTGTTGTCGTTTTAAGTCTCCTATCGCTCTCGCATAACGTATTAGGCGAGCAAGTAGAGATTCATTTGATAGATCCAATAGAAGAGGACCGAGGATACTGTATTGACATTAAGGGTCACAAATCAAAAGCCAAAATTCAGAGGGGGTTGCAAGCACATACCTGCTACTCCTATCAGGGAAAAATCGCAGTTGATCAAGCATTTGATTCACTTTCATTCGGTGAGAATAGACTTTATCTGTCTGTTTTTGATGTTTGTGTAAGGGCTGAATCAATGAGAGCGGCAGCATCCTTGCAGTTGGAGAGATGCAGGGAGGGGGAAGAATTGCAAAAATTTGGCTGGGATGACAAAGGAAGAATCTATGTGGTAGCGAACCCAAGATTGTGCATCACTGTTGCGCAGGGGGAGGTCCGAAAGGGCGGTGGTGGCACTCGAGTTCACCTCATAAGAAATCTATCACTGCAGTACTGCAGTGCTTCTTTAATGCCTACTCAGCAGTGAGGTTTCAGAAAGATAAGCTACTGAATGAGAGGGTGGCTCGCGCGAACTGAATCCTTGTAGTTTTTCCACAGTGCTGGAGTGTCATCAATCACGCAACTGCTCAAAGAGAGCTCTCGGTAGCGATGACCCCGAAATATTGCGTGGCCATCTTCATTCGTAAACCTTAATTAAAGTCTCGTTTTTGAATCACATTCTTAGCCTGGGCCATCAATGCCTCATACAAAGCCAGATTGCCGTCTGCTTTAGCTTTCTTGGCCTCAGCTTGTAGTTCTTCAATTTTTAGGGCATCACTAGCCGAAACCATTGGCTTACTATGGGTACTGCAATTGCCAGCGAAACCAGCGGCTGAAAATGTGGCTAATAACATGCCTAGCACTATTCTGTTCATAATTTTCTCTCCGAAGATGTGGAAGGCTTTCTCCGTGCCTTGAATTCCTAACAAGGATATGAAGTTGATTTAGTATTTTGCAAGGAGGTACTGAACCAAAATCTCTGAAGCTTGTTTCAAAAAAGGTCAGCCGGTGTCACTGCATCTTGAACCAGAGTATCTCGCCCTCGGCGTCGCCAATGAGTATGTGGGATCCCGTCTCAGTAACTGCGATAGCGGTGACTTCGACACCCGTAGCGTTCCGCAAAACGACTGCATCTGACTCGGGTTTTATTTGCGAAAGCACAACGGTCCCATCATGAAACCCTGCCAGTACCCCGTTTACATCAGGGAAGCCTTGGACACAGCTCACTATCTGTTTTCGTCCTGCCACACAAATCGGACCTTTTCCCATCGGACCATCTTTGCCTTTAAAGGGCCAGCACACTGCCTCGCTGGCTCCTGAGGTTACTAAGTACGGAGTGTTTCCGGCCCAGGCTATGCTCTTGATTTTTGCTGGATACGGTGACATCGAAAAGTCAGCATTGTCGCTCAGCCGCCAGCCATGTACCGCATTTTCCTGCATTGTTGAGACTACAAATTTACCGTTAGGGCTGAACGTTACCGAGGCGTGGAATCCCTTATAGGTTAATACTGATTTTGTCCATTTAATTCCCCGCCGTGTCCAGATCGTTACCCCGCCATAATGAGCCACGGCGAGCTGGTTACGGCCTGCATTGAAAGCGAGTCCACCGACCGTGCTCTGGTGCTCTAGCGGTACTGGTTGCGATCTGTCCGGGGACCATACATAAGCAACCCTTCCAGATGAGCAGGCAAAATGCTCTCCATCTGAGGCCACGCAGTCGACCCACTTGGAGCCGAAGCTCGCTATCTCTTCGACTTCGCCCTTCAGAGAGACTCGCAGGAAGCGTCCGTCCTCACCCCCTGTCAATAGATACCTTGACTCTCTAGCCATAGAGAGAATCACGCTCTCATGGATGTTGAAAACTAATGGATCTCTGTCAGGTTGAAATAGCCTGAGGCTGCCATCACCGGAAGTTACAACGATAACCTCGCCGATAGTTGAGGCATTGACAACTGGTGCGCCGGTTCTCTGCTGGACTCCATTAACTTTTGGATCAGTCGGCATATTTTCTTGGCTTTAGTCCTGCTTTGTATTGAGGATTAGGGACTACGCTACCTTGCAAGCATCAAACCCCTCTTGCAAACGCATCGACTCTAGATCCCTGCCAATGAAAACGATCTTGGAAGTTCTCTGGCCTCCTTCTGGCCAATCACCCATTGGGGCACCATCCATGAGCATGTGGACGCCCTGAAACACGTAACGTTTGTTCATACCTTGAAAGTCGAGGATCCCCTTTGAGCGCAAAATATTCTGACCCCGGGTACGTAGAAGCGTACTAAACCACTCCTCGAATTTGTCGTAATCGAGGGCGGTTTCTGATGCCAGCGAGATACTAGTTATATCGTCATCATGCTCATGATCGTGATCCGATTCTAAGAAGTCGGGCTCAAATTCTGTGATCCGGTCGAGGCTGAAGGCGTCTAAGCCAAGGATCTCATCGAGAGGGAGGTCGCAGCTCGTCGTGCGCTGGATCTTTGTATACGGATTAATTTTCTTAATGCGAGCCTCTACACGGTTAAGTATCGAGGGATCTACCAGATCGGTTTTGTTCAAGAGGACAACATCAGCAAACGCGATTTGCTCCTCCGCCTCGTGGTGTTCGTCCAGCTGGAGCTCCAAGTGCACCGCGTCCACTATCGTGACGATCGCGTCTAGTTTGGTACGGTCTGCGACTTCCTGATCTACGAAGAACGTCTGGGCAACCGGGGCGGGATCAGCCAGACCTGTGGTCTCAACGATGATCGCATCTAGTTTGTCAGCGCGCTTCATCAGCCCGCTTAGGATTCGAATTAGGTCACCCCTGACTGTGCAGCAGATACACCCGTTGTTCATCTCGAAGACTTCTTCGTCGACGTCTACCACCAAATCGTTATCGATTCCTTCTTCCCCGAATTCGTTCACGATAACGGCGTAACGTCGTCCGTGCTGTTCCGTAAGTATACGGTTTAACAGTGTCGTCTTTCCCGCGCCGAGAAAGCCGGTCAGGACGGTTACAGGAACCTGTGTGCTCATAAATAAATATCCCCTTTTGATCAATCATTCCGCGATAGTTATCGATAGAACTTTTTTGATTTATTGTTATGTTATAACATATTGATTATTTCTTATGGAATGGGAAACGCTTCCATCGCTTTTTACTTTCTGATCACAGAGCAAATTCATGGATTACAGAGGCCCAGATAGTGAGTCTTTTTAAACCGAAAGTCGCGTCCGAAAAAGCGAGGCAACTAAAAGAGCTAGTCCGAGAGGTCTGGGCTCTGCCAGAAGAGGTGATTATTTCTGTGATGGAGATCGAGTGCATGGAGTCCAATTGTCCGGACTTGGAGACCAACATCATTTTGATGTCTGACGGGTGCGAGGCACGCTTGTTCAAGGTATACAAGCCGCTAGCTGAGGTAACCCCTGATGATCTGTTAGGACTAAAAGAGGTGTCGTAGAGCTGTCCTCGTTATTGGACGACCATATTTTCTAACACCAAAGTTTGGATCTGGATTTTAACTTGAAGAGTAATGTGATGAATAAACTACCGGTGACTGTGTTATCAGGGTTCCTAGGCGCGGGAAAAACCACTGTGCTTAGCCATATTCTCAACAACCGCCAAGATAAAAAAGTAGCGGTAATCGTGAACGATATGAGCGAGATCAACATAGACGCATCCATGATAACCAACGAGGTCTCACTCAACAGGAGTGAGGAAAAGCTGGTCGAGATGAGTAATGGTTGCATCTGTTGCACCTTACGCGAGGATCTCTTAATCGAGATCAATAATCTCGCGGCGGAGGATCGGTTCGATTATCTCGTGATTGAGTCGACTGGTATTTCGGAGCCTCTCCCCGTAGCCGAGACCTTTACCTTTGCTGATGAGGACGGGATCTCACTTTCAGACGTTGCCGATCTGGATACCATGGTCACTGTGGTAGATGCGGTGAATTTTCTAAATGACTACGATGAAGCCAAGTACTTGCAGGACACTGGTGAGTCCCTTGGTGAGGACGACGACCGGTCTGTTGCCGATCTTTTGGTGGATCAAGTGGAGTTCGCTGATGTTCTCGTCATTAGCAAAACTGATTTGGTTGAACCCTCTGAGGTGGCAAGACTCTCTGCGATTTTAAGGACATTGAATCGTGAAGCTAAAATTATCCCCATATCGGGAGGCGAAATCGACCTCGATCATGTTCTGAATACCGGTCTGTTTGATTTCGAAAGGGCTCAACAGGCCCCAGGGTGGCTGCAAGAGATGCGGGGGGAGCATATCCCCGAAAGCGACGAATACGGCATCAGCAGTTTCACCTTCACTGCGCGCCGCCCGTTCCATCCCGAGAAATTTTATGAGCTTCTACATAACACCGAAGAGTTTGGGAAATTGTTGCGTTCGAAGGGCTATTTCTGGTTGGCATCTCGACCAGAGTTCGCCGGGCAATGGAGCCAAGCGGGCGGCGTAGCTCGGTATGGTTTCGCTGGCATGTTCTGGAAATCTGTTCCCAAAGAAAATTGGCCCACCGATCTTGACTATCTTGCGTCAATCAAGAAAAACTGGGTAGAACCATTTGGTGATATGCGTCAGGAACTTGTATTTATCGGTCAAAATTTAGATGAGGAAACTATGACCAAAGCCTTGGATCAGTGTCTTTTATCTGACGACGAGTTGTTGAAAGGCAAAGAACACTGGGCAACGCTTCCTGACCCGTTTCCTAGTTGGTCCGAAGCCGCATGAATGCTTCCCACGCAGCTATGCAATCGGGCCTCGGCTTCGAGAAGAGAGGTCAACATGCCCGGGGCACTGAACCGGAGATCCTGACCGAAATTTATCAAGATGCGGTTAATATTGCGGTTTGGGAAACTGAAATCTCCCCCAAGCTGGAGAGTGCCGTCAAAGCAGTTATGACCTCGTCGCCCGATCTTCAGCTGTCTGAAGTGATCTCGGTTAAATCTGCTGAGGATCAGCTCCGGGAGAGTTTGGGTGCGGATGACGCTTCGGTAGAGTTGCGTAACGATGTATTAGAACTAGTCGACATGTTCTGTTGCCTATTCGGCCTTGAAAGAACAGGGTTAAGGCTCGCAACGTTGAATCGTGCGATGTGTCCTCGATTTCATGTTGACCATGTTCCTTGCAGGTTGTTGAAGACCTACAAAGGCATCGGGACGCAGTGGATTCCTCATGATTTTGTCGACCGTACGAAGTTAGGCGTAGACCATCACAACCAACCAGATGAACTGTCGGGACTGTTCCAGAGCGAGACAGATATCGAAAATCTCCAGTCCGGTCAGGTTGCTTTGCTCAAAGGTGAGCGGTGGGAGGGTAATGAGGGTGCAGGACTGGTTCATCGTTCCCCAGGCCTCGATAAGGGCGAGCGTCGATTTCTTCTCAGCTTAGATTTCTGCTGAGGCTAGTTTCATCGTTTTGCGAACTTTTCCTAACGTTATAAGACTGCGATGCCAACGACTCTGGGTTCAATATTTTAACATCATCTTATGAGTGATTTAGGAGACGGTGCGCGTGCAGTCGTACCAGTGCCTTCAGACCTTGGAAGTTCTTTCCCTAATCCCAATACCTTAATACAGACGTAAAAGAATGCGAGCGAGAGTTGCCTGCGTAGACGGGCTGCATCAAGGGTGTTCCTTTTTATTTGAAGCGATTCTGAGTGCTTTGGGATCTGCTTCTAGTTAAACGAGGTCCGCGGTTGCCGAATAGAAAGCATGTTCTCCGACGGTGATCGGTAGACTTCCGATTTGGGTCGTGAACGTAGGCTGCGCGTTAAAGGAAATGAAAATGGAAAAGATAGTTAAAGCATTTGAAAAAAATGGGTGGGTCGCGTTAAGTAAGTTTGGGTTTGGATTACTCGACGACACAAAGAACGCGCTTAAATTTGCTCCCATCGAATACAAGTATTTGTTGAGTATTCTATTGGCAGCGATGTGGTGTATTGCATTTGGTATCTACACAGTCGAACTGTTCTATATCGGTCATAACATTATTGGACATTGGGTGATCATCACGGCGGTATTCTTTACGTTCTTTGTGTTCAAAACAGAAAAGGCCCGCACTCCAAAGTCATCGCGGAATATGGTGAAGTGGGACCTGGAAAAAGAAGGATAAGGGATCAAAAGGACGACAAACGATTTTGTCACCTAGCCAGACTTGCAAAGGCACTCATAAGGCAGCAATCAGTGATGTCTGCTACGGTTAAAATCTCGGCTTATTTTTCCATACAAACACCGAGGTAAGAATGGGTATTGATCTGTAATGAAGTAAGCGTATGAGCCTTTCAATTTACCGCCATTACACTGATCCAGCCTATTTTCGCCGCCGACATACTCGTAGTCTTCATTAAATAGTCCGTTGTAAGCACCGGGGGGACCTCCGGCAGGCCGCTCGCCTCGCTTCAACGCCCAACCCGTTTGTTTGTCCGTTGGCAGATAGTGGACTTCGAAACCGTCTCCTGCGTACCCCACCAACGAGCTGCCAGAGACACTTAATAGGTGTTTTGCGATCCCGTGGTAGTGATATAAGCCGCCCCGTCCAACATGTCCGTTATTGAAATCAAGACCTAGCTTACCGGGCGCACCGAAGATATCTAAACTCCAATTTTTATCGCCCATGCGGCTGTGTCCCTGCTTAGCTTTGGGATCCCAGTAACCGGCCGTGTTGGGTCTGAACTGCACACCGTTCACTGCGATACCCATTGTCCCTTTTATGGGTACAGGTATATCTCGTCTGACTGGCTTTAGGGGTATACAAACGTTTACTTGTTGCTCTTGGATTGCATTCGGGTTTCCTCGATTGGGAAAAGTCCCGGTTGAATGGTCTGGAATCCCGTTGGTAATGAAGCACCTTTTTCCGTCTGACACGGTTATGTTCAGGTAATGCTTCGGTGTGCTCCAACCCAACGAGGAAATTAAAGCTAAAGTAGGAACAGATATAGCTAGAAAGAATTTCATTGTTTGAGTATAAGCCTGCTTGCGTTGTTTTTCTGTAGTTAAGTTTTGCTCCCAGAATCTCTGGTACGGAAAAAACGGATCTATCTCTCTTTCATCGCTCGCTTGACTGATAACATCAAAAGTTCATGAAAATTTCACGGGTTTGTCATTTTCAAAACTTATCTTAGCTTTTCTTTTTGTTCACGAGACTACTATTCAACCAATTTTTGCCTGCTTAATTCGTTCCTTCGCCGAACAACCCAGTTTCATGCATCGCCCCCGCGGATTTTTTTGTCATCAAATATTCATATCGATTGACTACTTTACTAGACGTGTCCTAGGGTATTATTTGGACAATTCACGCACCCGAAAGACTATAAACCTTAAAAATTAGGAGATATTTGATGTCGACGTACTTCGTAACAGCGAACTACACGAGTTCTGCAATGAAGGGAATGATCGAAAACCCTCACAATAGAGAAGAGGCCATCAGCGGGTTACTCGACAAAATGGATATCGCTCTTGACCATTTTTATGTTTCCGCCACAGGACACATTTTCATGGTGATCACGGGGAGTAGCGTCAATGTTGGGGCCATGGCATTGGTCGTCGGGTCCACCGGAAGCGTCGAGAACACTTCTGCAGTCGAAGTTTTCACAGCAGAGCAGCACGTAGAGTGGATGAAGCTAGCAGGATCGACTACAGGTGCTTACAAACCAGCCAACTCCTAACTAGTCAGCATCTAAATTACTCAAAACCCCGCTCCGGCGGGATTGGGGAGGCGGTGCGTCTCCTCAATTAATTGTTCTGCATTGACAAATTTTTACAGGTCGGTCTTGAGCTCCCAGAGCTCTGTAACCTGACCATATTTATGTTGCATATCGTATAGGTTAACCGCGTGGCTTATTGGGTTCTGGTCAAACACGCAGTCCTCTACAACACAGACCCGGTAGCCCAGAGAAAACGCATCAACTACACTGGCCCGGACACAACCACTGGTACTCTCACCGACGATGAACAAACTATCGACATCCAGTCGTGTAAGATAGTCATTCAGGCCTGTGTTGAAAAACGTACTGGCCCTCAGTTTCTTAATGAGGTTGTCAGTCGGTCTGAAATCAATTTCAGGAAAGATTTTATAGTCCTCCGCTCTAGATTGTTTCCGGGGGCGTAGCGTTGCGTCTCCAGCTTTTTGGGACCGCTCAAAATCCTTTGTTGAAAAAAAGATTGGTAAGGCCTTGTCTCTGAACAGACTTATTAATTGATTAGTGGGTTCGATTGCCTGATAAGCCTTCTCTCCGCACGTTGCCGGGTATTGATCGAGTAGGCCGTCTTCTTGGACCGACCTATTGCCGCCCTCGAAGACGAGGTTATACAGGTCAATAACCAACAACCCGGAGTTTTTGGTTATCAGGGGCAGTGCCCTTTGGTGGCCTACCTTGGAGAGAAAGGGTTCGGGTATGTAAGGGTCCCATACCCTTTTTTTGAGTCGATCGTCAGACACCGGAATGCCTCTTGGGTTTCGATTTTGTGATAAGCGCGAAAGCAATAGGGCCAATCATCGTAATCATTAGCGATCGGAGGACGTGGAGTATCATGACTACGGCGAGGTTCGCGTTTAGCGCCATCGCGATCAGCGCGATTTCGGCCTGACCGCCAGGTGCTAGGCCTAGAATAATTGACTCCAAATCAATATCGGTGAATCGATCGAGAAGTACCGCCATCATTCCCCAAATAGGTAAAAATAGAAGTAAGAGAACCAAGACCTGTTTCAAGATCTCGACGACCTCGTTTTTGGAAACGCCCTTGAAGCGTGAGGCGATGCTCCACCCCAAAAAATATTGACCAGATATCAGAACGAGATCCGTCAGCCTTAGCTGGATATCGAATACGAGGTTCATCATCAGGCTGGCAAACATTGGTGTCATGAACGAGTGGGCCGGTATTCTGAGGTACTTGCCCCCCCAAACCGACGCGACCATGGTCAGGAATACCAGTGGCTGAATCGTCCAGTCTGCTTCACCGAAGCCGAGCGATCCGGTGGTAACCCCTGCGAAGAAGTAGCTCGCAAGGGATGCGCCACAGACCAGACAAAATATTCTCAGTGAGTGAGATAGCGCCACCTTTGGGATGTTGGCTCCGAACGCCTCTGCGCTGGCGATCATCTCGCTCATTCCTCCAGGAAACGCGGCAAACCAAGCCGATGGGCGGTCCCACTTACAGAAACGGTAGAGCCACAGGAAGCCAACACCGCCACCGAGCGCGACATAGATGAGTAAGCCGAGGCCCAGGTCGGGGTGGTTCAGCATCCAGTCAATGTGTTCATTTGTGATACTGGCCCCGATCGCGACGCCAAGTAACCCACGACCACAATCACCAAAAAAATAGTCAGTCCCAATCGGTTTGCTGTGGATGGCGAGCATCAGTCCGACCATCGAGGGCCCTAATAACCACGCTAGCGGGAGATCGAAAATGAGCCAGATAACGGCACCGGCAAGCATTTTGGCGTGATCGGCGCCTCTTATATACTTCACAATCATTAGAGGTGGTATGAAAAGAAAAGGCGCACCCACGAATGGAGTGCGCCTCGATCCGTTCAGGTCTTACTTACAGTCGACAAGTTTCGCTTCTCTCTTCTCGTGGCCTGGGTTGTACTCGATAGTGCACTCCATCCCCACTTTCAGATTACCGCGTTTGGATTTCTCCCCACCAATCTTTACGGTGGTCCGACTCTTAGATATCGACGAGGACACTTGCCCCTTTTTTCCTTGGAATTTAATTTTTTTACCTTTCTTCCCGACTTCTTCAAGTTTAGCGGTCACCTTCTCGACCGGTGTCTCGGTAAATTTCTTGATGACCTCGTCAGACGCCGCCAGGATATTCCCATACAACTCTGCAAGATCCTGCGGTCCCATGTAATCGATCGGTCGTCCGGCCTTCTCCGCCTCGGCCAGTAGCGCCGGGTCATTCAAAGCAGCGGCAAAGGCGTCTTGTAGGATCTTCACGCGGTCAGCCGGTACGTTGGGCGTCGTCGCAAATGGTCTGCCCGCAGCCAAGGGTGCGACAGCGACTGCCATCGTCGGCATCTGGCTGTCCGGCATAAACTCGGCCAACTGCTGTAGCTCAGGGCGTGATGGGACGCTCCCGAGCAGACCGACTACTTTCAATCCCTCTGCCTCTGCCTGTTCCGCGATACTTCCGAAACTCCCTGCCGTGCCTTGAACCTCGCCACGGATAATGGCCAAGAGTTTTTCTTGGGTCCCGACGTAGCCTGAGATCAGCTTGACTGGCATACCCGCATTTTGCAGTAGTTCAGTGTAAGTATACGAGTCGGAACCCGGGCCTGTGGCGCTGAACTTTTGCTCATCCGACAGGGCCTTCAGTTCGCTCAGGGAGTTGAATGGCGCGTCTTTGGCCGCCACGTAGGCATACGCCTCGCCGGTGGCACTTCCAAGTAAGTTCCACTTTGAGACATCATAATCGACGCCCTCCTTACCAACGCGCTGGGTAAATGCCGCGCCACGGTCGAAGATTGCTATGACGGTTCCGTCCTGATCGGCCTGCGTATTAAGATAATTAGCAGCTACGATGCCGCCAGCTCCGGGCATATTTTGTACAATGACATCTGGATTCCCCGGAATATGTTTACCGATATGGTTCGCTATAAGTCGCCCGTAAGTATCGTAACCGCCTCCAGGGTTTGAACGTACTACAACCGTCACGGTCTTACCCTTATAAAAATCACCGTGCGAGCCAGCGCTCGCGACTTGCGACATTATCGCGGCTTGTCCGACTAAACCGGCAACCGCCGCTGCTCCTAATAGTTTTTTTAATTGCATGGCTATGTTTCCTCTCTCGTCATTATGTTTAACCGCCAAACAGCATCATCGTCAGGACACCCTCCGGAAGTGGAAGGACCAGACCCTTTTGAAACCCTCCGTAAAGGATTACCAAAACTATAGCACTCAGAAAAACCGACAATTTAAGGGGTTCGCGGTGCGCCAGAAGATAGATAAGCACCATCAGGGGAAGTCCGATTAGGAACCCAAGAAGGTGGGCGCTCGCTATTAGACACACGAACCATATGAAAAAGTACCGCACCCGCCGGAATGCGTCCACTGAGACCTCGCTCTCTGAGACGGCAAGATCACCACTGGAGTCATCGGCTTGGGTTTTTGTGTTGTGATCAGTCTTCCATTCCACGTATATTGCCAGAAGCGTTAAGGGCAGAGCTAGACTGGATGCAAAAACCGGGAGCATGCTTGCCCTGAAAGGCATGTCTAGGCCGGCAAATAGCGTGTAGGTAAACAGTGCGAGCAGACTGAGACCAAGAATCGTGCGACTGACCGCGAGACTCATACCTTCTCTTCCCGCATCTTCGCGAATAGTACTTTCAGAGTCGGCCATCCAAGTATCATTATTAGTAATATCAACAGTGATCCTGTGATGGGTCGGAGGACAAACTCCCACTCGTAGAGCTGATAGGATGTCCAGAGGTGTCGCTCGGCCTCAGGGCCTAGCACCAGTCCCAGCAGAAGTGGGGGACGTGGCCAGCCATGTAACCGCAACCAATAACCAAACACACCGAATGTTGCCATCACGAGTATGTCGCCAAAATTATTCGAATTCGCGAACGCTCCGACCACGGAGACCGCGCAGATTATGGGAACCAACAGCGTAGGTCTGACCTGAGTAGCCTTCGCCAGCGGCTTAATAAATACAATACACAACAGCGACGTGATGACGCTGGCGATGATCAGCAGCCATATAAACGAAAATGTTACATCCAGATGTGTGGTCAGGATCTCCTTCCCTGGCTTCACACCAACTATTAATAGACCGCCGAAAACAAGCGCTAATGTTGATGAGCCTGGTATTCCAAACGCTAGGGTTGGGATTAATGAGCCGCCTTCTTTTGCATTGGTCGCCGAGTCGACGGCAATGACACCCCTGACGTCACCCTTTCCGAAGGTTTCTTCGGCGCCTTTCTCGGTGGCGCGTGCGTGACCATATGCAAACCAGTCTGCGACCGAGGAGCCGAGGCCGGGAATCATGCCCACCCACACGCCGACTAAGCTAGATCGTATAACGAGCCACCAGTGTGTAAGTGAGTCTCGTATCCCTTGGCGACGACCACTATCAAGGTCGTTGAGTTCCATCCTAGAGATCGAGGAACCGGATGCGGCTAGGGATATCAGTTCTGGAATTGCGAACAAGCCAATGGTCACTGGGATGAGATTCAATCCATCCATCAGGGTCAGGTTTCCGAACGTGAACCTTGGTATCCCACTAACAAGATGAATCCCAACCGAAGACACCAACAGCCCAAGAATACCAATCACTAATCCTTTTGCTTTGTTCTTACCGCTCAGTGTCGACACCATCGCGATCCCAAAAAGGATCAAGACGAAGAACTCTGGAGGGCCCAACAAAATAACAAGCGGTTTTAATACCGGGAGTGATATGGCCAGGACGATGGCACCAAAAATACCTCCGAGCGCGGAACTGGTGAACGCGGCCGATAGAGCTCTTGATGCTTCTCCGTTTCTGGCCATAGGGTAACCATCTAAAATTGTTGCTTGTGAACCGGACCCTCCGGGCACAGCAAACAGTATCGAAGTAATCGAGTTCGCTGTATTGCTGACAGCCCACACGCTAACGATTAGACAGATGGCTTCGAACTTATCGAGTGTAAAAGCGAGAGGCAGTAAAAGAGCGATCGCAGTTTTAGATCCGATACCGGGTAGCGCAACTAGGGTAGAACTGATTACTATTCCCAGCATCATGTAAAGGAATGCCGTGGGTTCGAGTATGTGTATCAGTCCCGCCCAGACGGCGTCCCATGTACTCATCTTATTATTGTTCTCTTGTTCTTAATTTTAAAAGTTCAGTAACTTCCTTCAAAGGGGTTACATGACCATACTTGTGGTGCATATCAAACAGATTAATGGCATGACTGATCGGGTTCCTGTCAAACACACATTCTTGCACAATTACCGGGGGTAGTCCGCGAGAGTATGCGTCTACCACAGAGGCTCGGACGCAGCCACTAGTGCTCTCGCCACCGAGGACTATTGAATCAATCCCTAGGTCCTCGACAACTTGATCAAGCTCGGTTCTAAAGAAAACACTGGCGCGGCTCTTTCGTATCAGTGTGTCACCCGGCAAACAGTTGAACTCTGCATAGATGTCATAATCCGATTCGGAAATATTTTTCCGTTGCCGCTGCGTGGAGTGTGTACCGGAGGAGTGCGCTTGCCAGTCTCTGGTGGTGAAGATAATCGGCAACTGAAGCTGACGAAAAAGACTAATCAATACTTGTGTCGGCTTTATTGCTTTATGGGCGTGCTCACCGCACCCTGAGGGATTTGTCTTTATGACTTCCGAGACAGGTAAATCGCCCCCTTTAAAGGAGAGCTCATACAAGTCAATCAATAAGAGACATGGCTTCGATCCAATCTTGGGCTCAGAATGATAATGCTGGTACATCTCTCTTACGTCAGACGTAATGTAGTTATCCCAAACTCGCATCCGGTGCACTCCTTACACGTTGCCAGAATACATGGATAGCAGGTTTTGTCAGTGTCTGAGCTAAATCGTTTTACTCTTTGGGGTGTCACTGAATCTTGTGTGGCTGGGCTCTAGTGATGGTGACGATGGTCGTGCGAATGTCCATGGGCGATATCGGTAGCAACATCCGCATCGACAGACCTACCCACGCTGACCCCCTCTAAAAACTTCTGTATCCCGATTTTTTGAAGTGTCCCGTCATCTAGCAAGACGCCCGCTAACACACCGGACAGGTAGGCATGGATCTGGGCCATCTGAGCAATGCATTCCAACTGTTCTTTTTCAGGACGGTGTTTGCTTACCGCTTTACCCATTGCCAAGAAGTGGGCGAGGAGTTCTTTGTTTGATTCGTTTAACTCGAGGTTGGCGATGTCTTGAGCCCACGTGCTGGTTGAGGGAATACGGGGTCGACCGATATGCCTGTTAATTCCTGCGAGCAGTAAATCAAAGTGTTTCCCTGGATCATAATCTTCTAAGTCACCGCACATACTTATATTCTCCTAACTTGCTCGACTAATCTGGTTAGCAATATCCACCATACGGCAGGCAAATGCATGCTCGTTGTTGTACCACGCGCTCACCAGAACCGTAGAGCCGTCTACGACCCTTATCGATGTACCATCTACCACACAGCTCCGCGAATCAGTGAGGTAGTCACTGCTTACTAATGGTTCTTGATCAACACCAAAGACGGTGGGGATGATTTTGGTACTCGTAAGACACCTCAAAACAGAATCAGTGTCGGTTCTCTCCTTGATTTCAAAGTTACAAGTGACGTAACTGGTGTGATCAACAGGTGCTCTTACCGTCCTGCCAACCAGCTTGCCTTTTAGTTCAGGAAAGAAGTGAGCGACTAAACCCATACTGTCGTGTGCCGCGGGCACAAGATTTGATTTAGATGCTCGGGACCAGCGGGGGGAGCGCTGTGCTTTATCAAGGCCCGGCTGAGTATTTGTGATGCTGTGGACTGAGACAAATGATCCCTTGGTTATTCTATGTTGCTCGTTTAGGCACGAAATCAACGGGATTAAACAGTTGTTAAGGCACCCAGGATTAATAATAAATCGGGGGATCTTCCGACGCTCAAAGTCGCTGTCGTTTATCCCGTAAACCCAGACCTTAGAGTCATTGTCGCGTTTTACCACGTCCAGCGCCTGGGCAAAAAGGTGACGCGTCGATCTCGTCCTGTCTAGTGATAGAAGTATCTCGGCTGATCTCTGAGACCCTGAGCAATCAACAACCAAATCCGGCGACGTCTCCTCAATGGCCAGCGCTAAGTCATCAAAGAGTGGGACATCGCTTGATCCTTGTACCGTCAGAGAGTCAGTGGTGTGTTCTACCCGTCTATCGAGTTTACCGTAAGTTGAATCATAATTTAGTAGGTAGCTGAATAACTCTGGGTCTCTAGTCTTCTCTACAGCGCCAACCCAGTTTAAGCCAGGGTCGTCCTGCAAAAGTAATCTACGTGCAACAAGCTTGCCGATTCGACCTAGTCCTACTAGAACAACATTCACTTTAAATTCTCAGAAAAAACCACATAAATCGTCTCAGAAACTAATTCGTTTTTGGATTGCTGTGAAGTGCGATAGCAATATACTGCCTAACAAAAAGTTGTCTGGAGCAGACGATGAACCAACAAATTGTAGATCAGCTTGCCAAAGACATACTCTCCTTAACTGAAAAAGAAGAACCATCGCAGCAGAACATCGGGATTCGTGGAACCGAGTTAATACAAGAGTTTATTCAGAAGCCCGGAGTAGAAGACTCATTGGCCGAGTTGGATATTAGAAAAAAAGTGAGATTGTGGGGCAGCCAAGGTTCAGGTATTCAAATCTTATTGCATGGTGCCGATACGCCGAAAAGGGGTTCGCCACATGACCATGGCCAGTCTTGGGCGCTCTATTTCCAAGTGAGTGGGGTGACTGAGATGTCTACATATAACCGAATCAGCGGTGTTCCCGGTAGACCGGGTCGGGCGGTACTGGAGAAGACAGACCAGACTGACCTGACGCCCGGAAACGCGATGTTTTTTGGTCCACTGGTCATTCACTCGACGCAGCACTCTGCACCCCCAGCCCGCTGGATCCGGGTGACCGGAACAGATTTAGATTATGTCGAGAGGCTCAGATTTAGTATCGAGCGCCAAGAAGCAGTGATTGAAAAAAAAAATAGTTAGGAAGATTGAGTATGAAAAGTTGTGTGGTTGGTATTGGAGCGATGGGCTTAGAGATGGCTCTCCATATCCAAAGCAAAGGGATGGACGTGGTCGGGGTAGATATCGACGAAAAGCAAATTGCCGAGGCCAAGACTCGAGGTCTGAGTGCCGGGAACGATCTCGCCAGTCAGGTATCTGATATCGATGTATTCATCGTCATCGTGGCGACTGATGCGCAGACAGAGTCGGTTGTAGACACGATTCTGTCCAACGGGCCAAAAAGTGGCGCAGCGATCGTGGTAGCCGCGACAAATCATCCGGACACAATGAGAAAGCTTGCGCCTAGTTGCGGGGCCTCGGGCGTGAGGTTGGTCGATGCGCCGGTCGTTTTTGGAATGCAGGGCGCGCGGGACGGGAACTTGGCAAGTCTTTGCGGCGGGGCTGAGTCTGATGTCGCCTACGTGACACCCGTTCTAATGTGTTACAGCAGAGCCGTGCATCGTGTGGGTGATGTTGGGGCCGGTCAGCTGGGAAAGACCTGCAACAATATGATGCACTGGGCGGCATGTTGTGCCAATTTCGAGGTCTTGGCCTTGGCAAAACGCTACGGAGTGAACGCCCAGCACATGCGTGAGATCTTGTTGGAGTGTCCGGCCCGAAATACCACCCTCGATCGTTGGGATAACACTAGGTTTACCTGGCAAGAGAAGGATATGGATGTCGCGATGGAGTTGGCCCAAACCGCAAAGCTCCCCCTACCACTGTTTGGTACTATCGATCAGTTGGTAAAGATGTTTTCCGCGGATGATGTCAGTGCCTTGTTGTACGGTGAAAAAGCCGAGTATTTGGGCGTTGATATCTCAGCGATGAAGACGCATGATTAATTTTTGATCATAACATTCTGGGGTTTATCGGTTGGACATTAAAAGTCTGCGCCTGTTTCTCGGTATTATCAAACACCGAAGCATCACAAAGGCTTCACGTCATCTCTACATCGCGCAACCAGCTCTCGGTCTGTATCTGCGGCGTCTAGAGGACGAACTTGGGGTAGAGCTTGTGACGCGTCACGCCCGAGGGGTAACACCTACCGCCGCGGGACTGAAACTTGCTGAACATGCCGAAAGACTGATCAGCCAGATGCACTACATTAAGAATGAACTGCAGAATTTGCGAGATACCCCATCGGGTCCAGCTCTCGTTGGCTTGACCCACGGTACCGGTCAATTACTTGCCGCTCAGTTGGTGAAAAGAATCGCAATTGAGTACCCGGACGTGTCGGTATGCCTGCGAGACTCGATCAGTGAATCTCTCGCGAAAATGTTAAATGATGGGCGTCTAGATTTGGCACTCTGTTACGCTCCCTCCGACGACCAAGACCTGAGGTTTAAGCCAATCGGTAAGGAAACCTTGGTCTTAACCTACTGGAAAGATTCGGTTACTGAGAAAGTGCCGGACGAGATCCAGTTTAAGGACTTGGTGGATTATCCGCTAATCCTTCCATCGACTAAGTTTGAGTACAGAAAGCTCGTAGACGGTTTTGCCGAGGAGATAGGTGTCGAGTTGAACATCGTCCATGAGGTCGAGTCTGTTCAACCGATACGCTACTTGATCAGAGAAGGGTTGGGTTTTTCTGTAGGGTCTATTGGTGCCGTTAAGTGGGAGGTCGAGAGCGGGCACGTTGGAACCGCACGAATAGTAAACCCAACGCCCGTCAGGACACTTTATCTTGCTGAGAACATGAGCAGGCCGAGTTCCAGGGCGATTGAGGTCGTTAGGGACCAGCTCGTGGCCCTCGTCGCCGAGGTCGCCCACGAAAATCCAGACATTTTGTCTGTTGAAGGGTTTGAGTTGTACGAAGATCAGGAACAAGTAGACTAAATTCTTCGTCCTTTCTTCCCGGTTTTGGTAGACGGGGCTACGATTCCGCGCATCGCATTTTGATATTACCGGACCCTTGGTTTCCTCAGTAGTCTACGGACTGGATAGAGGAGTAAACCTTGGTCGATTCGATTACCGAAGAAATCCTGAATGCGTCACTTGCTGGTGTTGTAAAGCAGATGCAAGAGGCATTATTTCGTACTGGATTCTCGACAATTATCCGTGAAAGTCACGATGCGAGCTGTGCCATTCTCACTGCCGAAGGCGATGTCGCGGCTCAGTATATTGTCCTGCCGTTACATCTCGGTGTCTTTCCCGTTTCAATTAAAGCAGTTTTAGAGGGCTATCCGCCACACACGATCTCTGATGGCGATGCGTTTCTTGTTAATCATCCGTACATTGGTGGTAGCCCTCACGCACCTGATATGTGCGTCATTATTCCTGTATTTGTTGAAAATGAACTGTCTTATTTTACGGCGAGCATTGCCCACAAAAGTGACATAGGCGGGTCGGTTCCGGGTAGCTGCTCAGGTAAGGCGACTGATATTTTTTCGGAGGGAATGCATTTCCCTCCCATCAGGTTTGTAACTCAGAGAAATATATCCCCTGAAGTTGAGACGATTATTCGGGCGAATAGTCGTTCCCCGGATCTTGTTATGGGCGATATCAGAGGCCAATTAGGCTGCGGATGGCTCGGATTGGAACGAATCCGTGAGCTTGTCGAAAAGTACGGACGACAAACGATCCATCAAGCTATCGTTCAACGCATAGCGAACGTTGAACAGACCATTCGTAGGGAATATGTTCGTTGGAAGGATGGTTGTGTGAGTGGTGACCGCCTCCTTGACGACGATGGTGTGAGAGTTGGGGAACCGATTCAAATAGCTGTAACGGTTCATAAGAATAATGACCACATACTTTTCGATTTCTCGGAAAGCGACGACCAAGCTGTGGGGCCCGCAAATATCCGGCCATCGCTTGTGAAAGCTGCTTGTGGTTATGTTGTGGTCTCATCGCTGGGTAAAGACGTCACAACTAACCAGGGCGTTTTGAATTCTATTGAGATCAAGACACGCCCTGGGTCAATTCTTGAGCCAGACTTACCCGCCCCAATGAACACTTACAATCCAACGGTTCATGCTGTGATAAACGCGAGTTTCGATGCGCTGGGCCAGTTGACTGAAATGGTGCAGCGCGCAGACGGATCAGATTCCCGGTCACTTATTTTTGGGTTTCCGAAAAAGGTAAATGAGGTAAGACCGAGTATTTCATATGAGATTTTTGCTGGTGGTTCTGGGGCCTCAAGCGCTAATCAAGGATCGTGCGGCTGTCACGTGAATCAAACAAACGGCCGTATTACACCGATTGAAATACTTGAGACAGAGTACCCGTTGCGTGTCACAGAGTTTAGCGTTTTAAAAAATACCGGTGGACGCGGTCTTTTTTCTGGTGGCGACGCATTTCGACGGGTCTATCAGTCACTGGCGGATGGGATACTTCTTTCTATCCGATCCTCCAGGCACCAGATTCCGCCGAGGGGTGTCGTGGGTGGCGCGGACGGTAAGCCTGGCAGGGCTATCTTGAATCCTGATAGCGACCCCAAAGTACTATCGTCGAGGGAGGTCAATATTCCAATAAATTTTGGGGAATCATTTGCTCTCGAGACTCCAAGCGGCGGTGGATGCGGAGAGTCGTCCGAATCAATAGACGGAACTAAAAGTGTCGCTTAGGATCTCAGAGGATAAGATGAAAAAAGTACAAGTCGCTGTTGATACGGGCGGCACATTCTCAGACTTTACTTATCTTGACGAAGCAGGTGTTTTGCAGTCTTTCAAGGTTCCCTCAACCCCTGCAGAGCCCGAGCAAGCCGTTATTCAGGGGCTCTTCAAAATAACTGAGACTGGTGTAAAACCTGACGCGATCGATCTTTTCATACATGGTACGACCGTTGGAACGAATACATTGCTACAAGAGCATGGTAGCAAAACGGCGCTGGTAATTACCGAAGGTTTTGACGCCATTTATGAGGTTCAGGAACAAGCAAGACCATACGGAAAAGAGATCTTTAATATCCGTTACCAGAGACCAAAGCTGTTGGTGGATAGAGCCAATGTTGTTGAGGCCCCAGAACGGACTGGGTCTAAGGGAGAGGTTGTCCGTGAGATTGATCTCGAATTGACGAGATCCAGGCTGGAAAATCTAAAAAATGCGGATATCGAGGGAATCGCTGTATGTCTTTTGTTCTCTTTTATCAATCCGGAACATGAACGAGCGGTTCGTCGCGTTGCTAATGAGGTTCTGCCTGGTGTTCAGGTAACCCTTTCCAATGAAATTTGCCCATTCATTCGAGAGTATTACAGGCTATCGACGACCGTTATCAATGCCTACTTGAGACCAAAAATGAGCCGTTATTTATCTGAGCTGGATCGTGCGATTTCGGGTCTTGGGGTGACCACTAAAAAGCGTTACGTAATGCAATCGAACGGGGGCGTTGGTTCGCTCGAAACAACCGCAGAGCGACCAGTGTCTACCCTAATGTCAGGGCTTGCCGGTGGTGTCATGGCATCTTTATCCATTCTTTATAAGGCGGGGCTTGAGCATGGTATCTCATTCGATATGGGAGGCACTAGTTGTGACGTTGCGGTTACCGAAGGCCGCTCTGTCGAGATACGGGATCGCTTCGATATTGATGGTCGCCACATCTGTCTTCCCTCGGTTCAGGTCGAGACTCTATCTGCTGGTGGAGGCACCCTTGCTTGGGTTGACGATGCTGGTCTGTTACATGTCGGACCCGAAAGCGCGGGTGCAGTTCCTGGCCCTGTAGCTTATGGACGAGGTGGAAAGATTCCTACGGTCACTGATTGTAATGTAATGCTCGGATATTTGGATAATCGAGAAGAGGTTAAAGACCATCTCACTTTAGATATTGAAGCCGCTAAAAATGCNATNAANNAAAAGNTNGCAAAACCNCTTGANCTNTCTGTGGANGNTGCTGCGCTCGGTGTNCTCAAGGTGGTTGATATNAAAATGGNTGAGGCNGTTAGGGCGCTNGCGACGAGCAAAGGATTAGATTTGAGAGAATTTACGCTAGTCGCTTTCGGTGGAGCCGGACCGTTACATGCATCGAGGATCATGCGCGAACTTGGCCTTGAACAGGTGTTGATTCCAGCCAGACCAGGCGTCACTTCAGCCTTGGGTTTATTACAAGCTGATGTCAAACATGAGTTCATAAACACCAAGCCACAGGCCCTGACGGAAGCGACATCTGAAACGATACGAGATATCTTCAGTGATCTCGAGCAAGACGCATTTACCAAATTTGATAACGAGGGTTTCCCTCGGTCGAGTTTGACACTTGAGCGATACATGGACTTAAGATATNAGGGGCAGGGTTACGAGTTGTCCGTGGCGGTGAACATTGATGATTTAAATACAACGATCATCCGGTCTGACTTTGACGAAATGCACGCAAAGAAATTTGGTCATGCGGCCGATACCCAACCGGTAGAAATTATGTCTTATCGATTGGTAGGTAGCGCCGCTCCGGATAGGGATCAGTCAGTCTTTGATGTCTTACCAGAAACTGGAGTGTTGGAACAAGAACCTCTTGTTCGAACTGCAACTTTTGATCTTCACGGATCTGCAAAGCGTTTTGAGGNAACAGTTGTGCAACGTGAGATGATGGAATCGAATCGAACGTATGAGGGTCCACTAGTGATAGAGCAGTCGGACAGCACAACATTAGTAATTCCTCTACAGACTGCCGAACTGGACGCGCAGGGAAATATTGTTATTAGAGACAAATAGGGGGACTTGATGAAGCCGTCAGTTGAACCGTTATCAGACGTAATCGGTGTACGAATCAATGGGATCGATCTCTCTGAGACACTGAGTGTCGAGGACTTTGACTTTGTCTATAAAGCCCTTGTTATGAACAAAGTTATCGCTTTTTCCNACCAAACGTTGTCCCCCGAGCAGCATATTTTATTTTCTAAGCGCTTTGGCGCTTGCGATGTTCACAGTAACAATCAGTATTTATTAGATGATTTCCCTGAGATTTTAGTGTTGTCAAACGATTTGAAGGATGGAAAACCGATCGGTGTTGTTGACGCCGGCGTGGAATGGCACTCTGACCTTTCCTGGCAGATTGATCCTCCCCTCGGATCCATTCTTCACTGTTTAAAAACACCAGATAGAGGGGGAAATACGGGTTTTGTAAATATGGCTGTGGTGTATCAAGAGCTCTCAGACGATCTGAAAAAAAGCGTGCAGAGCTTGGAGGGGATTCATTGCGTCAGTAAACTCGTAAATCGGCGTGTAACGATATCAGAAAATAGGGCCAATGCCCGCGAGTTTTACGCTCAGCAGTTAGAAAAACATCCTCCCGTCCAACATCCCCTCGTCTATGAGCATCCTGAAAGCAAAGAGACGATTCTTTTCGCGAGCCCGAGGTTTACGATAGGCATCGCCAATATTCCCGAGGACGAAGGTCAGTCAATTCTTGATGAACTTTTCACATGTCTTGAGAGGACAAGTGCCAAGCTAGAATATATTTGGGCCGAGGGGGACGTTGTGATGTGGGACAATAGAAGTGTCTTGCACTGCGCCATGGGCGGTTACAGTTATCCTGACATCAGGCGGATTAACCGTACGACTGTGCTGTGTAGTGATAGCACCCGTCTGCAGCGGATGGCCCATTCACCCGCCTAATTAAAGCTAATTTGATTCGGTTCAGGGTCATAGGATCGGTCTGCGCGTCGAGCCCATCGTTCCCAGGCTCGCTCAATCGTGAACGAGGTACGAGTCCCGATGATTTGTTCTACCTCGCCNTCACTAAGNAAGGTAACATCGTCGCCNGCGAGCATNTGNGATTTNAATTGAATCTCGGCGTTCATCTCTAAATANACNGNGGCNAACACAGCTAATCTGAGTGACTCNGCGACCACANCACATCCATGACCNCNCATCAANGCNGCNCNTTTANTCCCGAGNGAATCNGCCAAGTCATAACCCATGTCCATCGAGCGGACCAATAGATTGGTGTCCCCAAATTTGTCACGGGAGTCCCATATAGGTACGTCGCATCCCATCGATGCACACATATGAAGTATGGGTTTGATGGGGGTCTTGGTTACCCCAAAAGGGATAACGTTCATACTGTGGTTGTGAACCACTGAATGGACGTCAGGCCGTTTCGCGTAAATCGCACCATGAATGAACCGTTCCGCGTAAGGAGATCTCCCCTTTTGGTCGATTGGGTCACCGTCAATTGTGAATTCCATGAGGTCGTCAACCTCAATCCGCTCAGGTGCACGAGACCTCGATAGAAAATATCGATCATTACGATCTGGGTGCCTGATACTGACGTGCCCAAAAGCATCGCAAACGTTTTCTCGACCGAGGATTCTGTTTGCCGTTACTAGTTCGTCTAGCTTGGCTTCGAGATAACTAGAAAACTCACTCATCGTTTGGTCCTCTTTTTTTATTTGATTGAATCAAGTCGCCCATGTCCTGTTGCGATTGATACTATTTCTCGATCATTCTGTGGTGCTTCAGTCCCTCGCCAAACGACGTGCATGTCGGGTCGTAGAACAAGAAAATCAAACCCATAAAGGTCTCGAATTCGGTCGGATTCAACCTTCACCTCTGTTACAGGCGCGCCTGTCGCTTCGAAGCTCTTGCGTATCTCTTTCGTGTCTGGTGGTTTATTTCCGAGACTTAGCAAAATATATGTTTCCGGCAGATGATCTTGAATCGCGGTACCGTCATCTAACCAGCAATGCGGAAGACGCGAGCCCGGCCAAACGTTCGGATGATATTCGCCCACCCTGTGCTCGGGTCCCCCAGGTATGTTATCGATACAGGGCGAGTCTACATACCTGTATCCGAGTTCCGCACCGATCATACGGTTCCCTTTGCGTTGCTCTAAGTCGGCGACCTGAATCAGCGCTTGTTTTGAGGCTTCTCCATGGGGTGTGCCACTGAAAATATCCTGCGTGGCGATTGATCGCCATTGTTGGCGGCCGATATTGGCATAACGTGAGGCACCTATGTTTTTTTCCCCAACCTGCCGTCTCTCAATCTCATACGAGTCTAAGAGCTCAGGACCACCCCAGCCTTTGAGAGTTCCTATTAACTTCCACGCCAAATCGAATGCATCGCCGACGCCCGTGTTCATGCCCAACCCACCTGTGGGGATCACGAGGTGAACCGAGTCGCCTGCTAGGAAAACACGTCCGTCCCTGTACCGATCTGCGAGTAATAGGTTTTGGCGCCAGGGCCCACAAGAAATTAGTTCATAGTTGACCTGGAATCCTATGATCTCTTCAAATTTATGTTTCATCGCCTGGCTGTCTGGAACGGTCGCGTGCAGACTCCAATGCTTCGTTGAATCCTGCATAATCAAAAAAGTATGCTCGGTATCTGCCCGGTGATAATGACGGCCCTTGCCGGGGCCGTCTCCTTGAGGTAGGCGGTCGAATAATTCCTCGCAATAGAAGAGCGCTTGCTGAAGTTCGAGGATACCTCCCTCGCCGCGGAGCTTTATCCCAAGTTGTTTGCGTATCGGGCTTGAGCCTCCGTCGCAACCAACCAGATAGTCTGCAGAAAAAGAGACCAACTCGCCGTTTGAACCCATGCA
>PAWX01000003.1 GCA_002714245.1 Gammaproteobacteria bacterium
CTTACGGACACGCTGTTCAAACCACCAAGAAAAAAACAGAGTTTGGGTCGGGTGAGATACGCGGCGTAATCGCTCCAGAGAGCGCAAATAACGCGAAAGAAGGTGGCGGACTAGTGCCTACACTCCTTTTCGGAATCCCCGGTTCAGGAAGCATGGCTATCTTCATTGGCGCCCTTGCATTACTGGGCCAGGGGGAACTTGAGCCTGGTCAAAAGATGCTTACCGAAGATCTTGATATCACTTATGCGATAGTTTGGATGCTCGCCCTAGCCAACGTATTGGGAACGATTCTTTGCATAGCACTGTCAAACCCGATCGCTCGACTAACCAACATCCGATTTGTATTGATTGCGCCTTTTGTTTTCATGATCGTGTCATTCGCCGCATTCCAATCCGGACAAAATTTACTTGATCTCGCGGCCCTGATGGGTATCGGTCTTATAGGGATCTTGTTACGACGGTTTGATTGGTCTCGGCCAGCGTTTCTTATTGGATTTGTTCTGGCCAAGCCGGTCGAGCAGTATTCCAATAATGCCTACCAAATCTCAACCTTCAGGATAGATCAGGGGCTGCAGGCGGTCTTTGAGTATCTTTTTAGCCCAATTGTTCTGGTCTTGATAGTGATCACGGTGCTATCGGTTTTGGTAGGAATCAGACAAGCAAAAAATATTCAGGCTGAGGGAGCAGTCCCTTCAGGACGAAAACGTGCGCCGTTTCTGTTCCTGTTAAGCCTCACAGTCTTCACGGCTTGGTTCATGATCGAAATGTACTCAATACCGGACTACGCTTGGGTAGATGCGGTATTTCCTGTTGTCATCTCCACCTTCACATTCGGGTGTCTGTTGGGACTTCTAGTCCTCATGATTTTGAAGCCCGAACAGGATTTAATTTTTGCAGACAGAGAGCTCGAAATTGGTGAACAGCAGCATCCGTTTTGGCGCACTTTAGGGTGGTTCGCGGGTCTACTCGTCCTGACCTCATTGATCGGTTTTATTCTCGCACTCGCTATGTTTCTTTTGTGTTTCTTCATAATTCGCGCACAGGAATCGATCTCCCGATCAATAGTTTTCAGTGTCAGTGGGATTGCATTTATGTTGTTCATGGGCTGGCTCCTAAACAGGGATTTCCCTCCGGGGCTACTCCAAGAGTTTATGAATCTTCCTTGGCCGCTTACTTAAATCTGGCGAATCTGAAATTGATGAGAATGTAATCCATGCAACAAAAAGCCATCCCGTTTCTACTGATGCGCGGCGGATCGTCACGTGGTCCCTTTTTCAACCGGACTGACTTACCTGACAAGCTCGAAGATTTATCGAGGATACTAATCTCAGTAACAGGATCGGGGCACCCTCTTAATATCGACGGAATCGGTGGTGGTAACGCTGTAACAACCAAAGCCGCAATGCTCTCAAGATCAGATGATAACTGGGCGGACATCGACTATTTTTTCGCTCAAGTAAGCGTCGAGAAACAATTAGTGGACTACAAACCCACTTGCGGAAATATGTTAACCGCCGTCGGTCCAGCCGCAATCGAAATGGGTCTGGTTCCGGCATCTGATAAGGTAACAGAGATCAGGATACGGGCTGTGAATACTAACGCAAAGGTAATCTCACGAGTCCAGACACCTAACAAAAAAGTGAGTTACTTTGGAAACGCTACGATCGACGGTGTTCCCGGGAGCTCTGCACCGATCGAACTACTTTTTTTGGAAGTTGCCGGCTCTTCAACGGGTACGTTATTTCCCACCGGTGATCCTATAAATTCAATCCAAGGAGTTGAGGTTACCTGTATGGATGTCGCCATGCCCATGGTAATCGCGCGTGCCTCCGACCTCGGATTAAGCGGCAAAGAAACGAGGGTAGAACTGGATGCGAATAGGACTCTCTTTGAGCGCATAGAATCGATCAGAGTAGAGGCCGGTGACCTAATGGGTATGGGCGACGTATCATCCAGCGTGACTCCCAAATTTGGGTTGCTAAGTACCGTTGATCAAATAAATCATATTAGCTGCCGGTACTTTATGCCTTGGGAAACCCACCCCACGGTCGCTGTAACTGGCTGTCAATGTCTCGCCTCGTGTGCTCTCGCTCGAGGGACAGTCGCCGAAGGGATGATGCAAACAGATGGCAGAATACCGGCTTTAATCACACTTCACCATCCGATGGGCACGCTGGATGTTTTAGTTGATTATTCGACCGAGAATGGTCGGTACGTAAATCATTCGGCCGGACTTGTCAGGACAGCACGGAAAATTGCAAGCGGTGAAATTTTTGCCCACTCAGCGCAATAGGAACCAATTTGGAGCCAATTTATTTAGCAGCCATAGCTTTCTGTAGCTCAATGTTCACAGCATGCGCGGGGCTTGGCGGCGGGATTTTATTACTCGCATTGATGCTACAAATATTTCCGCCAAATGTCGTGATTCCACTCCATGGGATAACTCAATTCTTCTCTAATGCAAGCCGTGCCCTCATCCTAAGACAATTCATCGTCAGACAATACGTTGTCCCCTTCACTATAGGCTCATTTATTGGTGTTATCGCATTTATTCCACTAATCGCCCTGTTCAATCAGGTAATTGGATCATTGATCCTCGGCATCTTTATCCTTATCGCCACATGGAGGCCGAGCTATTTAAAACTTAGGTCCGTTCATGCGACAGTCAGCGGCGCAATCACAGGGGGATTAGGGTTAATTTTGGGCGCGATTGGGCCGCTGGCGATGTCAGCACACCCAAAAGAGGCCTGGAGCAAAGAACAAATCGTNTCAAACCATGCAACAGTNATGGCNTGCCAGCATGGATTAAAGGTNGTCGCTTTTACCGCCATTGGAATCAATTTAATTGATTACGCCAATGAGTTATTTGGNCTGATCATNGGGGCATCGNTCGGAACCTATGTNGGGACACGACTNCTAAAACGNATNAGCGACGACCGNTTTAAAATGGCNTTAAATATCGTNCTAACCTTNTTGGCTANACGCATGATNTACGAAAATGTTCTGTTATTAGTTATAAATTAGANNCATGAAATATTTTGAATATTTTGCTCACTGTGTTTTNCANCANGAGGTTAAGCATTGTTTCGCCNTGCTCGGGGANGCAAACATGCAGATCGCTGCAGTCATGGCGGANCTGGGAATTACNTTTACNTATGTGCAACACGAGCATTGCGCGGTTGCCGCCTCAATNGCATATGCCAGAAAAACCAAAACAATTGGTGTATCAACCGTCACCTGTGGNCCNGGTCTAACNCAAANCANNACCGCACTNCCAGCNGCNGTTCGNGCGAGTATCCCTTTGGTCATTTTNGCCGGNGAATCACCGNTAAATAAAAGTTGGTACAACCAACAAATAGAACAGCGGCCCNTGGTCGAGGCTACNGGNGCNAGATACNTTGCGCTGCACAGTCNTGATAGATTTGAAGAAGGGATTCAAGAGGCNTTCTTGACNGCGGAGCGGGATCAAATNCCTGTAGTCATNGGGACNCCNTTCGATCTNCTTCATGGCGATTGCGCNGCGCCGCCGAAGAATNACTATCCGTTATTTAAAANCTATCAAGAGTCTGTCAGCTTGCCCTCNGCCAGTAAGGACGATGTTNTGNCNCTTGTCAGNGCAATGACNCNNGCAGAGCGACCAATCATTATGGCGGGTATNGGTGCATCCGAGCCTGCTACNGTNNACCAACTGGCNGTACTCGCCGAAAAATGTGATGCGTTTCTTGTGACAACNCTGCCNGCGAGAGGTCTATTCCACAAAGANCCATTTTATTTNGGNGTAGCTGGNGGGTTTGCNTCACAANTAACCCGCAGATTTCTNGCTGATGCTGATTTGATCGTAACCTTCGGGGCNTCGATTTCGAGCCACAACTCAGACCAACAAAAACTCTGGCCCAANGCGTNNGTNATACAAGTCACGCTCANCCCTCAGCTCTATTTCCAAGGTCACAAGACATCAAATCGAATTATCGTAGGTGATTCCTANCGGATAGTGAGCGAATTGAACCAACAAGTTGACCAAAAGCCTTTCTNGAACCGGACTGCAGAAAANATGCGGGANATTGNNGAAACNCCNATCGATGGATCTGAGTNNTNNGAATATCCGGACGGNATAAANCCGTTACAAGCCGTCAANCTCNTNAATNANAAAATNCCCNNCGNCTGGCAANTTGTTAACTCTTCCGGTCATTGCTCTTACTTNTTCTCACANATGAAAAATAGAGGCCACGAACAGTTCCTCACCATNCGAGAATTCGGCGCAATAGGAAACGGATTATCATTCGCTATGGGTGTGGCGGTCGCCACATCGCAACCGACGGTACTACTCGATGGNGATGGTAGCTTTTTAATGCATGTGCAAGAGCTTGAAACTATCCGAAGGACNGGACTGCCNGTGGTCTCATGTATATTNAATGACGGGGGGTATGGTTCCGAGTTTCACAAGCTCAGGGCCGAGGGACTTCGCGACGATGGCGCAAATTTTGGTCACTCAGAGCTTNACCAGATCGCACNAGGCTTNGATATCAAGGGGTACCTAGTAGAGAACNTCCAACANCTCGAGGATGCACTANCCGAGCTAAANAAANTTCCAGTTGCTGCCGTTCTTGACATCCGCGTCTCACCATCTGCGGTATCTCCCGTAATTACTCGCAGCCATGGTAAGCCCNGGANCCNTNGATGAGNGAGGCTCGATCAATTTTTCTGCATCTTTTGCGANAGATCTGAGATCTTNTCTAGCGTNTAAAGCTCCGGGAACTGTTTTCGGCTCCAGAAAAGGAATCCGAGACTNATGATACCCCCTGCTAACACAGTAAAAGTGGGCCCGATCAGTCCGGCTAACGCTCCCCCGCGCACATCACCCCCCTCGTTACTCGTCTGAATAAATAACATATTCACAGCCGCGACACGTCCACGCAGATTCTCAGGAGTGGCGGCCTGAACCATCCCCATTCGAATGTTGACGCTAACCATGTCTGAGGCTCCGTAGAAGAAAAGTGCTAGCAGTGACAGCACAAAAATCTCTGAGACCGAGAACACCAGAATAGAACTCGCGAATACAATTAAAGAGACCCAAAGCTTGATACCCGCACTACTAATTTCATGGCGCCTGGTCGAGAGGAACACCCCCATCAGCACGCTACCGATCGCCGGCATTCCTCGCATCAATCCAAGTTCCTCTGGACCCACGTGAAGGATATCCGCGGCAAATACCGGTAATAAAACCATGACTGAACCAAGACCGACCATCAACAGGTCGATAGTGAGCCCACCGAGGACAATTGGTTTATCGCGAACATATTTGATACCAGCAAGGAGCGTTTTCAGCCTGTCGCCCTTTTCCTGAGGAATTTTAATTGACGGGATAAAGAGGTACCCGATCAGGGTCGCTGCCGAGGCTAGCGCAATCACATAATAAACCTGTCGATCGATCATCAAGATCAGATATCCCGCAATCACTGGTCCTACAATGGACGCCCCATTCCATGAGGTACTGCTCATTGCGATCGCCCTATCTAGGAGCTTGCGCGATACGATATTGGGAACGATGGCATGAAGCGCAGGGCCGTGAAACGCGCGTCCTGTNCCGTGCAGGAAAATCAGGCCATAAAGAATAAAAAGGTCAGGATTTTCCTGTGTCAAAACTTGCGCGATGCCGATCACTGCTGATGCCTCTAAAATGGCACAAACCCTGACCACCCAAACTCGTGGGAAACGATCGATTGCGTACCCTGAGATAAAAAAGAAGACGTAAACTGGGATGATCTGCATGAGGCCAACCAGAGCAAGGCTCCATGGGTCACCTGTGAGCTCATACAGGTGCCAACCAATGGCGACGATCAGCATGGTATTGGCAATACCGAGAGCAACCCGCGCAGTCAGATAACCGACAAATGCGTTAGACAGAAGACTATTCAATCGGGTGTTCCACACGTCGAGCAAACAAGCGGGATTTCACCGCGTACTGGGGCTCCTCTACTTCGCCAAAAAAGTCTTCAATGATGACAAATTCGTCTCCAACGAACTTTCTAAGCTCGCCGGGTTTTAATAAGAAATTTGGGTTGCTGGGTTTGCCGAAACGTTCGTTCCCCTCGCCAAATGTCTCGTAAACCAAAAAGCCTCCCGGGCTGACCAAGTCAATGGTGTTAATTAGATGAGGTCGGTAAAGGTAATTTGAGACCAGAACGATGTCATAACGATGGCCTTCCATTGGCCAAGCGTCTTGCTCAAGATCGATACACCGGAAGTGAACATGAGTATCTCTAAAATATTTCGATAACTCGGGGTTGCGGTCTATAGCGGTCACATCAGAGGCTATATTTGACAACAGAAAGCTGTGCCTACCTGCACCTGAGGCTATATCAACCGCATGCCCTACAGGACCACCAACAGAGTCCAGTTTCTTCTTTATCCACTGAGACGGTTCGGAGCTTCCATGAACCTTTGCGTTCACACGAACAGCCAGTAAATTAGTAACACACCAACAACAAAGCCCTCGATCCAACAGAGGCTTAGCGCCAAGATCGGTCTCTCGTGGATCAGTTGTCTAAGTAATTCTGCAAACATGGTTACAATCTTACCACCGATGCACGAGCGAGCTTACCCACTGCAGCGCACACGCGGTGACCGAATTCATCAGTATTGACGGACCCACCCAAATCTCTTGGCCAATTTTCTGGATTGCTCAAAACCTGATCAATAGCCATTTCAGTCAAACGTCCGGCTTCGCTCAATTTTGTATTACCACGATGGTCGCCGATCCATGTCAGCATCATCGCAAGCGACAGGATAAGGGAGGTAGGATTCGCGACATTTTTCCCTGCTAGATCTGGCGCAGACCCGTGCTGAGCCTGGGCCATACAGCGACCATTTTCGGCATTAGTATTAATTGATCCAGCGAGACCGAGCGACCCAGACAGTTCAGAAGCCAGATCAGATAAGGTATCGCCATAAAAATTGGTTGTGACAATTACATCATAGACTTCAGGCTGACGAACCAAGAGAGCAGCGAATGCGTCGATCAGGATCTCTTCGGTCTCAACATCTGGATATTCGTTCGATACCGCCCTGAAACACTCAAGGAACAGACCATCGGTCATTAAAAAAATATTGGCTTTGTGGATTGCGGCAATTTTTTTTCGTCGCCTGGATGCTGCATCAAAGGCCTGCCTGCAGATTCTCATACAACAACGTCTAGAAATTTTTCGCACCGAGAGTGCCATGTCTGGGTCTGGCATCATCTCACCAACCCCTTGATACATATTACGATCGGAATAAAAACCTTCTGTGTTTTCCCGATAAATCACCAGATCCATACCCGGTGCCTTATTTTTAATACTGGGTCTCGACTTGGCCGGCCTCACGTTTGCGTACAAATCGAGCCCGACCCTAAAGCCTCCCGAAACATTTCTTCCACCATCAGCGACAGACGGATAATCCATGGTTGACATGGGTCCCAAAATTACACCATCGAAGTCTATCTTGGCCTTTTCTAGGAGCTCTTCACGGAGTGTGGTTCCGTAATTTTTTAACGAATCAAACCCGGCTGAATCATGCTCTAGGTCAATGGAGAGACCTAACTCCGAAATTAGTGTGTTTAGCACCGACTCAGTTGCATCGGTAATTTCCGGGCCGATACCGTCACACGGCACGCAAAGAAATCTTAGATCACTCACCCAAAACCTCTAAAACTCCGCCAGGTTAGTTGTGGAAGGATAACACTAGCTGGGCCCGCAATCGTCCGCGATGAAGAGTGGGGAAGGTCAGTATTAGTATAATCCCGGATTTTCGGTCTTATCGAACTGAAATTGTCCGCTTCCCTGTTTTTCGCTTAGGAGGCGCAAATCCATGTCGTTGATTTTGAGATTCTCCATGTTTAGCGGATTGTCTTGGTTTATCCGACCATTGTTTTGCCTTCCCTGTCCGTGGCTTCTGGCGTTTCTTTGCGTTAGGAGACGTGGAATCATGGCCCCACTGTGTTTGCTTTTCCAGGCGACCATCTCCCCCTGAGGACGACTGATTTGAACGCGCTTGTGTTTGCTTACCAGTCTTCTTTTCCGACCCCATTTCGTCTCGGTAACGATTACGAGGTTTATCCGTCTGGTTTTTTTGTTTATGGCTGGCATTAACGTTATTTCGCCCACGAGATCCGTGCTTCCGTGGTTGAGGTTTATTTTTTTGCTTCTTCACCGGAAACTGAATTGCTGGCTCGAATCCATCAGCCACCTCAAATTCAACGTTAACCTTCAGCAAATGTTGAATCTCTCTCATTAGTCGATGCTCTGTCGCACAAACAAATGAGATAGCGTCGCCTTTTTCGCCAGCTCGTCCCGTACGACCAATTCTGTGGACGTAATCCTCTGCCACCATCGGTAACTCAAAATTTATAACGAAAGGCAGTTTCTGGATATCTAGACCGCGCGCTGCGACGTCTGTCGCCACCATCACCCGCGCCGCGCCCCGTTTAAACTTCTGGAGGGCTTTTGTCCGCTGCGCTTGACTTTTATTTCCGTGCATTGCCACCGCAGGCAAACCATCACCTGTCAGTGCCTTTGCCAACTTGTCGGCACCGTATTTTGTTTTGGTAAACACAAGCACCTGATGCATGTCGTTCAGGCCTATCAGTTGTGTCAGCAGCTCTCGTTTTCGGTGCTGATCCACGTGAACAAAAGTCTGATCGACTGATTCAGAAACGGTATTTCCTTTAGACACAGCCACTTCGACGGGATCAACAAGATATTTAGAGGCCAGTCTCTTAATGGCGCTGTTGTAGGTCGCCGAAAACAGTAGCGTCTGCCGTTTTTCGTGACATTTTGATATCACTGTTTCAATGTCGCGGATAAATCCCATGTCAAGCATCCGATCCGCCTCGTCAAGAATCAACGTCTGTACCCTAGAGAGATCAATCGAGCCCTGGTTGAGGTGGTCGATCAGGCGACCAGGTGTTGCGATAACAAGATCGAGACCAGACTTAATGGCTTTGAACTGGCCGCCATAACTGACACCACCGAAGATACTCGTCTGCTTCAGACCAAGTCCTTTTCCATACCTTCGCGCGCTGTCAGCGACCTGGGCCGCAAGCTCACGCGTGGGCGCAAGAACAAGGGCTCGAGGTGAGCGAACACTGGTACCTGCATATAATTTCTGCATCACCGGCAGAATGAATGCAGCTGTTTTTCCGGTCCCTGTTTGCGCACCAGCCAAAATATCACGGCCATTGAGGATTGCAGGGATCGATTCAGATTGCACTGGAGTCGCGGCATCATAGCCCGCATTAGAGACGAGTTCAGACAACAAGCCTAAGTCTTGAAAGCACATCATGTTTCCACATTGTTTGACGACAAATCGTCTTAAGCAAGCTCCGTCATACGATCCATCGAGGGATCACTCAACGCGAGCCCGCTATGCGCTGAGAAGTGCGCACAGTACAGGCTACTGGGGACCGTTTCAAACTTTTTTCAAAACGACGCGTTAATAATCACATCGTGACTAGACCTGCCCCGAGACCAAATCACGCAAACCGAAACTGTTCCGAGTCGACCTCTCTGAGAATAGTCTCTGACCATCGATCACCGATTATTGATTCAGGGCTCAAGATCGAGGCTGCTTTTAAAATNACATGTTCACTTACCACAGCACTTGCGGCATCAAGATTCTCTTTTGCCCGATCCTCAAAACGTGTGCCCGGTATCGCGAGCACATGGTCACCCTGGGCGATGACCCATGCCAGTGCGATCTGNGCCACACTTAGATCATGCTCGGCCGCCAACAGAGTCAATTGATCCAATTTTTCGAGGTTTTTCTTAAAATCATTACCCTGGAAACGGGGCATCGTGTGTCGGATGTCTTTCTCTCCGAGTGTCGACATGTCTCGTACGACACCCCCCATAAAACCTCGACCTAATGGTGAGTATGAGACAAACGTAATGTCGTTTTGTTCACACAATTCTGATACCGCGACATTGGGTTGCCTTGTCCATAATGACAGTTCCGACTGCACTGCCGCGATTGAGCACATTCCTAGAGCCTTGTTCAATGTCTCNGGTGATGGCTCAGATAGACCGATGAACCTGATCTTCCCTTGAGCCTTCATATCAATCAGTGCCCCGAGACTTTCCTCGACCGGTACGTTCAGGTCGATCCGGTGCAGGTAATACAAATCGATACAGTCAGTGCCTAGCCGGCGCAGGCTGTCGTCACAAGTTTGTTTTAGAACGTCCGGCCGGCCATTGATTTCACGTTTACCGCTGGCGTCGCGGTATAGGCCGCACTTGGAAGCCAAAAAGTACTCTGATCGGCGGTGTCCGATCGCTTTATTGAGCAACTCTTCGTTCTTTCCGAAACCATATAAGGCTGCGGTGTCCAAGTGATCGTAACCCATGTCGAGGACAGCGTTGAGTGTCCGCACGCTCTGCTCTTCACTACAAGGCTCATACGCCTGAGAAAGACCCATACACCCATACCCGATCGCCTTTACACTTACGTCACCTAGTTTTACTGTTTTAGTCGCCATCACTTACCTTTCTGTTACCAAATTCATCCGTTACAGCACATGAGAATTTAAAAATTCAAATCAAGAGTTCCAATAGAGTCGCATCGGATTTTCGACAAGAAGCTTTTTTCGTAATTCTTCGGTCTCGGCAATCAGAGGAATTACGTCAACCAAAGCACCGTCGTCAGGAGTATGCGATTTCATGTTTGGATGAGGCCAATCAGTCCCCCACAGAACCCGGTTCGGGAATGCCTCAACTAGCGCCTTGGCGAACGGCACAACATCAGAGTAATCAGGCGGCTGCTGGGTCAACCGTTCTGGGCAACTGACTTTGGTCCAAATATTGGTATTTTCATCCAGTAATGCCATAAATGCCCTAAACTCAGCGCTTTCTGGGCCAAGACTGACATCTGGCCGACCCATATGATCAACGACAACCACCTGATCCTTGGCTAGCGATTCAATAAAGGGCCTTAATTCCTCAAGATCTGGGCTCTCGAAGTAAACCACGATATGCCAATCGAAAGCTTTGACACGATCGGCAAGATCAATAAAAACCTGTCGAGGGGTTGAGTCCACTAAACGCTTCACAAAGTTGAAACGGACTCCTCTGACGCCGGCGTTGTTTAGTTGGGTGAGCTCATAATCAGTGACATCGGACGACAAAACAGACACACCCCGGGCCAGATCACCAGATGCTTCTAGTGCGTCAACAAGAGCCGCATTATCTGATCCATGGCAGCTAGCTTGAACAATTATATTTCTCGAAAACCCAAGATAATCTCTTAATTCAAACAACTTTTCTTTTGGTGCATCACACGGTGTGTATTTGCGCTTTGGGTGGTAGGGAAACCGATCAACAGGGCCAAACACGTGACAATGTGCGTCAACCGCTCCAGTGGGTGGTTCATANGATGGCTTCTTGGGGTTTGGATGAAATGGTAAATAATCTGGATCCATAGAATTCTCACTTCTCTAGAGGAAAAACNGTGCCCTCAAATAGTTTCCTCGCAGTTCGGAGTAACGCAGCACTTATTACTTGATCGCCTTTCGTNTGAGNAATGACGGTCATTTCTCCGGTCGGATGCTCAATCGGGAGCGTCTTCTCTGCATGGTCGGAAACATTCGCTAGTNGGCGCGCCACTGTCCCTGCGGTAATNGCCGCCGTCGCCACGCTGACCGCGCCAAGCACGCCGATTGATGCATGGCAACGGTGGGGGATAAATGTACGAGTAGAAATACAACCACCTTTCGTTGCCGCACTNACCAAACTCATCTTGGGAACAGATTTCTCTGCNACATCCCCAAGACTCATCATAGGGCCGGCCTGTAATCGAATAGACTCTAGCCGCCTCTTCAGGTCTANATTGTTGTCTAGCTCATCGCGTGGTTCCGTGCCACTTATTCCAAAGTCGGAGGCATTTAGGACAACCACAGGCATCCCATTGTCGATCAGGGTGACGTCGATACCGTCGATTGANTCCACGAGNTTNCCACTTGGGTATAGGGCACCACAGGTTGAGCCTGCGGTTTCTTTAAATTCGCAGGTCACGGGAGCAGATTTNCCGGGCACCCCATCGATTTGNGCATCNCCCTGGTAGGTCACTTTCCCNTTCGGGGTCTGGACCTGTAGCACNGCGGTCTGGTTGGTATTTTCCATGAAGACAGTTACCGTTGTCACGTTTCCGGTCGCCTTCACCAACCCCTGCTCAACCGCATAAGGGCCAACAGCCGCCAAAATATTTCCACAATTCTGTGCATCGGTAACGATCGCTTGATCAACAAATACTTGAAGGAAGAGATAATCGATATCACAGTCCGGACGTGATGACTTTTTGACGACACCAACCTTTGAGGTTAGTGGATCTGACCCGCCCATCCCGTCAATCTGTCTGTGATCTGGAGATCCCATTATCTCCAGGAGCAACTGATTCCTTGTGTTCTCATCGGTTGGTAGATCGGCCGCGTTAAAAATACCGCCTTTTGAGGTTCCGCCGCGCATCCACACGCAGGGAATGCCATTAGACATACTTCAGGCCTTTTTCAGCGAGCTTTGATCGCATGTTGTAGATATCAAGACCAAGCTCACCACTCGCCAGCCTCAGCCTCTTATCTTCCTCTTTTGCCTCTCGGTCGAGCGCTGAAGCGAGAACCGACTCCGCCTCCTCACGTCTTACCACGCACACACCGTCGTCGTCTGCAATCACCACATCACCGGGATTAATAAGTTCGTCGGCGCAAACTAGAGGAATGTTCACAGAGCCAAGGGTTTCCTTTATTGTCCCCTGCGCAAATACGTGCTTTGCCCACACAGGAAAATTCATTTCCCTCAAAATCTTGGTGTCTCTGACCCCACCCTCTACAATCAAACCCACCACACCTCTAGCCTGTGCCGAGGTAGCGAGTAGGTCCCCAAAAAAACCATGGTTCGACGGTGAGGTCGGAGCAAATACCAAAATGTCACCGGCCTGACATTGCTCGATGGCGACGTGCATCATCCAATTATCGCCAGCCGCGCCCGAGATCGTGATCGCATTCCCTGCGACCGATACGTCTTGCTGTATCGGACNCATGTAATCNGCCAATAACCCGCGNCGACCCTGAGCCTCATGGACNGTAGCCACGCCGCATCGCGCCAGTCCGTCCCGCACCTCATTGCTAACACGATCNATATTCTGAACAACCACATTCTTATCCATATCANTCCTCGAGCTTTAATCTNCTGAACACTCGAAGAGCGTTGCCNGAGAATATTTGTTGTTTTTCATCGGCCGTTAGTTTGGTGTTATTGTCNATGTATCGNTTGGTGTCATCGAAGTANTGCCCNGTCTCTGGATCAATACCCCGAACAGCACCAATCATCTCCGACGCAAATAAAATATTTTTGACCGGAACGATATCCAACAATAAATCAATCCCTCGTTGATGATATACGCAGGTATCGAAGTAGATATTGTTCAACGCGGACTCCTCGAGTGGAGCATATCCCTGATCTTGCAAGATGCCACGGAAACGTCCCCAGTGGTAAGGAACAGCACCTCCACCGTGAGGAATGATAATCTTCAGGGACGGAAAATCTTTGAATACCTCAGACATCACCAGCTGCTGGAAGCCCGTGGTATCGGCACCGAGATAGTGCGATCCCGTGGTATGAAAGCAGTCATTACACGCAGCGCTGACATGAACCATCGCTGGAATATCGAGCTCACACATCACTTCATAGATTGGATAGAACGACCTATCAGCTAACGACTGATCCTGCCAATATCCGCCTGACGGATCGGGATTTAGGTTGACACCTAAAAACCCCATTTCCTCAACAGTACGACGAATCTCAGGCACTGACTTTTTGGGCGCCACGCCAGGAGACTGGGGAAGCTGTGCCACCGGCGCAAAGTTCTTAGGAAACAAATCACAAACACGTCGAATGATATCGTTTTGGTGCTCGGTCCAATACAAACTTGTCCACTCGTTACCGATATGGTGTCCCATCCAACTCGCGCGCGGAGAAAAAATTGTTAGGTCAGTCCCACGTTCCTCTTGAAGTCTCAGCTGATTTTTCTCAATCGATTCCCGGATCTCATCGTCGGTTATATCGATCGAACCTTTCTCTCCTTTAAACGAAGGCTCCTTTCCAACCGCTTCCTTTTGTGCCTCTCTATAGGCCCCAACGCCGGGAGGAGTGGTGGTGTAATGCCCATGGCAATCAATGATCATAGTGTTTCCTAACTTTGCACCATCACAATCTATTCACTCGGTCTTAATTTCACAAATAACAAGATAACTGCTGAGGTATAAAAAATCCGACTCGAGAGCCAGCGGCATCGCGCATCGTCTCAACGATCACCGTTCAACTTTTCGTTGATCGATCGGCTGACAATGACCAAGTCATCGGTGTCCAGAGACAACCCTAGATCACCGACACGTTGCTGCCACTCGACTGTGGAACGCGTCATGTCAGCAGGTAACCCGGCCTCCTCAATAGTCGCCACAGCTTCACGCATCTCAGCAGCTCTACGTATTCCATGCCTGCACATTCGCTCCAAGTTGTAACCACCGCGCTTCAGCCAGTCCAAACCCTCAAAACTTCTCGTCAGGGACGTAACAATTTCCGGCTGGATTCCTAATCGCTCCGCGGTCAGGAAACACTCTGCACTCAGGGCCTCAACACCCTTAATCATTATCGAACGCGTCATTTTTAGAGCAGACGCTTGGCCAACTTTCATCCCACAAAAAGACGCGTTGTAACCGAAATAGTCCAAGAATTTCACACAACGCTCTGCCGAGGGGCCTGAAACTAATAGCGGGGTCTCGATCCGTGAGGGGTTCACTGGGCTCATAATCGCGACGTCCACTAGTTCGCCACCCGCGTCTGTGACCATTTCAGCGTTTGCGCGTTTTGTTCCGGGTGAACACGAGTTCATTTCGAGATACATAAAACGAGATTTCACGGTCTCGCATACTGCCTGACAAGCCTGCGCTGCTTGATCAGCGGTTACCAAACTGACAACCCAATCAACGTCAGTCAAGGCATCGGTTAACGAACCAGCAGGTATAAATCGCGCACGAGTAATGCGATCACGACAGGTCGGTTCGTCTGCCTCAAGTTTCAAATCCCAAGCCAATGGATCTTGGGAAACGAANCCACCTGACAGAGCTTCTCCCGCCTCTCCAAATCCGACAAAGCAAATATTTTGCTTCATAGACAAGTTAAATAAAGCAGTCATCTGATTTCCCCACCAATCGTAGCGGTATCCAGTTTATATTTTCTTGAGCACATGGCGACCATGCCTAGGCTATAAGGAAGGTTCCGAATTGGATGTTTCAATGGGCTCTAGAAAGAGTAATCACTTGGTCATCTTCTGTTCAATTTCGTGCATGATTCTCATCGCCGGCAAGCACTGCTCCAGGGAGCTATTGGGTTCTCTGTCCTCGAGGATTGCGGACACGAACTCGCGGTCGATCAGTTCTATCCCATTTAACGAAACATCGACATCAGAGACATCTATTTGATTATTGTGACCGTCGTATAAGTCGTCATAACTCGCGATGTAAGTTCCATTGTCGCAGATGTATCTGAAGTAGGATCCAAGAGGGCCGTTGTTATTGAACGACAATGACAACGTGCAAAGCTTCCCGGTCTCCGTCTTCATCAGAATCGACATATCCATAGCGATTCCCAGCTCAGGGTGAGTCGGTCCCTGTATGGCGTGAACTTCGGTCACCTCTTCACCGGCCTGGTATCGAAACAGATCGATTGAGTGACAGGCATGATGCCAAAGCAGGTGGTCGGTCCAGGATCGGGGCTCACCCTTTGCGTTCATATTAGTTCGCCGGAAGAAATAGGTCTGAATATCCATCTGTTGAACAGACAATTCACCCGCGATAATCTTATTGTGGACCCACTGATGAGACGGATTAAACCGACGAACATGTCCCGCCATCGCCACAAGCCCTGTCTCCTTTTGTTTGGCTACGAGTGCCTCTGAGTCGGCCAATGTATCTGCCATCGGTATCTCGATAAGGACGTGTTTACCGGCAGCCATTGCTTTAAGACCCTGCTCAGCATGAATCTGGGTAGGGGTNGCCAGTATCACCGCNTCCAAATCGGACAAACCAAGCATCTGATCGTAGTNATCGAATCGGTTCGGGATTGAATATTTATCTGNGANGCNATCGGCCTTATCCAAGGTAGTAGCCATCGCGGCTACAATTTCTACCTCNTCAATCTGTGCCAACGCATCTAGATGTTTCGATCCAAACGCTCCGTTGGCTCCGGCGACGCCGATGCGAACTTTACTCATTAAACGGTTCTCCTGTTCTACTTATTCTCGAGGATAATGGCGCCATAAGCGGTCGCTGATACCGGGATATGATAGAGCCGGAATACTTCATCGACATCGTCTTCCAGTGCCCCTCTCATTACGTTCCACATAATCATCTCCACGCCCTCACAGCCCGCCTCACGCATAAATTCTGTGTGGGAAATCCGAGTATTTGCGAGTGGATCTCGACTCAAATTATCAAGAAACTTTTGATCAAATTCCGGGTTAACAACACCCACTCGCTCACCTCCGAGCTGATGCGATAAGCCCCCCGTACCCCAGATGCCGACATTGATCTGTTCAGGAAATGACGCCACCGCCCTGCCTATGGCTTGACCCAGCTTGTAGCAACGCAGGGCCGTGGGCAGAGGATGCTGAATCACNTTGACGCANACNGGNACCACTGCAGCTGGCCATTCTTTTGGTTGTCCGTACGCGATCGATAAAGGTACNGTGAACCCGTGATCTAANTCCATGCTCGCATGTACAGCAAGATCGAACTCTTCGGCCATCGCCGACTCGACAATATGCCACGCCAAATCAGGATNNCCNCTCATGCTTGGAACTTGACGNGGACCCCAGCCCTCATCCGCAGGTTCGAAGTTTTCACCAACACCAATAGTGAATGTCGAATAACTATCAAGGGAAAACTCTGTAGCGTGGTCGTTGTAGACAATAATATTNACATCNGGAGTATTNGCCCGGTGCCANGCTCTTAAAGGCTCCAAACCCTCGAAAAGTTGCTTCCAATAGGGTTCCTGAGTTTTNCCGTTATCCATGGCCGCGCCCAAACCGGGGACATGAGATGTGCCCATCCCGGCAATTAGCTTAGCCATCTTTCCACTCCTCAACAGAGCGGTTACCGTCGATTGGACGACCACCATCAATCATCATTNGCTGAAATTCGTCAAATGTCAGCCTAGGCTCTGCCATCTGNCCATACATCACNTGTGGCGGCTGTCTATCGAANGAAATCAGCTTAAACGCGTAATAAACATTNGCCCCCAACTTCAGGAGATCGAGGAACCGACGGTCCAAAACCGCGCTCTTCTGATCNTCGGTCATCCTAAAGGTATCCAGGTACGCTTGCTCGTCCTCCGCAAATTTATCNCGACACTCGGCGTCGTTCAGGCTCATCAGAAACATGTTGACGTGGTAACCCTTTCTNTANGTTCTACTATCNAGGGGATAAGTACCGGGAATGTCGTCGTAGTCTCTTTCCATAAATCGTCCAAATCCGAATTGGTNTCGGCCTCGCAAATCANTAAGGATCAANNAGTCTCCATAGAAACACNNTTGCCACTACAGATAACANCAAAANTTGGTCGCNAACTNTGCCGACTANTNGGTCCACTNATNTNCANGNGAGTCAGGCANNAAGATAATAACAAAATAGTTGTTANNGCTGGACTAAGATTCAAAATAAAAACACCATGCTGTTGATATCCNTCNTNTCTTTTTNATCAAACCTACTGGGACTGAANCATCGGCATGGTAANTAACTGGGAAGATCAAGTNGATNNTCTNGTTGNCGANATAGAGACCNTGCGAAAANACACTANCCACCGNAAGTTAATTGCNGTNGCAGGTCCCCCTGCTTCNGGNAAAACAACGTTGGCTCNGACATTAGCCGACCGACTAANTAATTGTTCNTATCTGTCCCTGGACGGGTTTNATTTGGATAACTCNATACTCANTGAAANAGGNNTAAGANACNGAAAAGGGTCNCCAGAAACATTCGATGTAAACGGCTTCGCTGACTTGCTCCNACGACTNGAGAAAAAGGAAGAGATCTACGTACCCGCCTTCGATCGTGACACAGAGCGCNCAATCAACTGTGCATANCCAATTCCCNATCACNATGATTTGGTTATTGTTGANGGGAACTATTTNCTTCTTGACGAACCNATTTGGAGNGATTTAAGCGACNNCTGGAACCTGACGGNGTTTCTGGAATTAGACCTAAGATCATTGAAACGACGACTNANNAAACGCTGGATCGCNCAAGGTTTTGATGAACANGANGCNGNGGNGTGGATTGAGACAAATGATCTNCCAAATGCNNACCGAGTANTGCGAAACCGGATACCGGAGGATATTACCCTCTACGTGAGAGNCNAAAACAAAATCCACCCNTTAAACGAAATAANTNTNAATCTNTNCCAANTNACNANCGATAATCATTGGCGNGGGGCAGATAAATCAGTTATTTTTCTATCGACGANGAAAATAANAAACTACGTCGATTGGAGAAAACTTATGAAAAATATCCTTAAACTCGTNGGCTTGGCGATGTTCACATTATCAACATCGCAGTTCGCAATAGCGGAGTCGGTTACGTTAAAGTTCCATACCTTCGTTCCGATGCCAGCCAACTCAAATGCAAAGTTCGTGAAGCCTTGGGCTGATAAAGTGGCCAGCGAATCGAACGGCGAAATCAAAGTAGAAATGTATCCGTCNATGCAGTTAGGCGGCGCGCCTCCTCAACTCGTCGACCAAGTGAGGGACGGGGTCGTTGACATCGTATGGACAGTAGCTGGTTATACCCCTGGTCGATTCCCTAGATTAGAGGTGTTTGAATTACCATTCATGCCTGCAACCGCAACCGCCACATCTCAGGCCATTCAAGAGTACGTCGATACAGTGGCGGCTGAGGATCTGAAAGACTATAAAGTTCTTGCTGTTCACGTGCATGCGCCCGGGAAAATCCATACAAAAAATCGCTTAATCAAATCGGCATCAGATCTTAAAGGTCTAAAAATGCGTGGCCCAACCCGGCCAATTACTCAAATGTTAGAAAAGCTCGGCGCTACACCGGTNGGGATGCCTGTACCGAAAGTAGCTCCCTCGCTTTCGAAAGGAGTAATCGATGGAATGGTCGTCCCATGGGAGATTATGCCGTCGTTCAAGCTACAGGAGCTGACAAAAGCGCACACAAATATTGCTGGCTCGCGGGGCTTATATACCAGCCCATTTTTGTTCATCATGAACAAAGCCAAGTACGAGTCCTTGAGCGCAAAACACAAGGCCATCATCGATAAAAATGCTGGGATGGCATTAGCAAAGCTTGCGGGTGAACTTTGGGATAGTTTTGAAGATCCTGCTAGGGGTCTTGCCGTGAAGGCTGGTGGGCAATTCCATGAGCTATCAGGGGCGCCCCTGAAGGAAATGCAAACAATCGGTGACCAACTCGTTTCCGACTGGATCAATAACTCGGGATCACGGGGCCTAGATGGAAAGAAACTCGTCGATCAGGCTCGTAACTTAATCAAAAAGTATGAGTGATCCGGAACCGTCGAGTCCATTGAAAATAATTGGGTCCGGCCCAGTGAATTGGGTCGGGCTTCTCCTTCACAGATACTCAACCTATGCCGCTTTTTTTGGAGGCTTTACACTAGTCATCCTTGTGGCCGTGAATGCGACGTCTATCGCTGGTCGCACCCTATTTGCGAGCCCGCTGGTCGGCGATTTTGAACTTGTAGAGATGGGTTGTGCGATCGCAATTTCATCATTCCTGCCATTGTGTCTCCTGAAAAAAGGAAACGTAACGGTCGATTTTTTTTCAGCAAGATTTCCCCCAAAACTTATCCACAGCTTGGAAATATTTACAGATCTAATCTTCGTCGTGGTCTCGGCAACTTTCTCAATGCGCATGACCGTAGGTATTCAAGATTTCTACAAATACGGTGAAGAAACCATGCTTCTTCAGATACCAGTCTGGATTCCGTTTATCCCGGTCTTAGTCTCTTTTTATTTGTTGACGGCCTGCGCCATATACAGCCTCGTATCCCATTGTCTTCAGGCCCCAAGGACCGGTTAATAGAATGGAACGGTTAACAATCGGGATACTGGCCTTNCCAATTTTATTCGCNTTNCTCGTGATCAGGGTACCAATTGGTCTCGCNATGCTNANCGTTGGGGCTCTAGGAACGGCTACCATCGCTGGCTGGTTACCGCTANTTTCCCANATGAAAACCAACGCCTGGCATTTNTTCTCCAACTACTCTNTATCAGTGATACCGCTNTTTCTNTTGATGGGNAATTTCGCGACGAAAGCTGGNATGAGTGANTCATTGTTCAAATGTGCAAGCGCATTCTTNGGTCATCGAAAAGGCGGGGTCGCAATGGCTGCGATCGGAGGTTGTGCCGGTTTTGGNGCTATTTGTGGTTCNTCCTTGGCCACCGCCGCTACGATGGGNAAAGTNGCGCTNCCGGAACTGCGNCGCTTNGGCTATTCGCCAGCCCTGAGCACNGGCGCGCTNGCCGCAGGTGGCACGTTAGGAATATTGATCCCACCNTCAGTNATCCTCATTATCTTCGCCATTCTCACNGAACAAAACATNGCNAANCTGTTTCTGGCAGCCTTTGTNCCNGGNGCNATGGCNGCAATNGGTTACATGCTTGCGGTNGCAATCTATGTCCGAATTAGTCCAGANGCGGGACCAGCTTCAATNAGGATCGACTGGCGTGAGNGATTAAAANTATCGGTATCTATTTGGCATGTCCTGCTGATTTTTATNACCATGATCAGCGGTATCTATATGGGATGGTTTACCCCAACAGAGGGCGCTGCNATTGGTGCTTTTGGTACNGGGCTGGTAGCGTCTTTTCAGAAAGACTTCAANTTNGNGAAGCTCTTAGAGGTTATNGAAAGTACCGCCCTNACGTCTGCNATGATTTTTTTNGTTTTNCTNGGAGCNGAATTCTTTAACTCTCTGATAGCACTCTCNCAATTACCNGTATTCCTCGTAGATCTCGTTACCGAGGCAAACATAGCGCCAATCTATNTCTTGGTACTNATNCTCCTGTTGTATCTGGTTCTNGGATGTTTGATGGATAGCCTGGCAATGATCTTNCTTACCATCCCNATTTTTTTTCCTCTCATCATGACACTTGATTTCGGTCTAACTGCAGAAGAGACAGCGATCTGGTTCGGAATTCTTACCTTGATCGTGGTCGAGGTTGGTCTAATCACACCACCGGTTGGTCTTAACGTTTTCATAATCAACAAAATGGCAGGCGACATTCCGATATCGGAGACATTTAAGGGTGTACTCCCATTTTTTGCGAGCGATCTGGTCCGGGTATCGATACTGCTGCTATTTCCATCAATCACACTTTTCCTGATCCGGCTTTTTCCTTAGAAACAAATTTTCTGTTGGAATAAACGTGGTACTTTGTCGCATAAAAACAGCGATTTCTTAACGTGCAAACCTAGGCATTATGATCAAAGCACTTAGCTATATTGGAATCAAATCAACCCTCAAAGACGATTGGGCCGCTTTTGCCACGAAAATACTGGGCATGCAGCTACTTGACAGAGCCGGTTGCACCTCAGTCTTCCGTATGGATGATCAGGCACAACGTTTATTCGTATGCGACGAACGCGATGAATCAATTGCCTGCATCGGNTGGGAGGTTGAAACAAAAGCCGATCTAGAGGTCTTCGGTAGTCGCCTCGAGGCGGACGGGATTGAAGTTTTCCATGGACCCCAAAGCCTCAAGTCAGAGCGGTATGTGAAGGATCTCCTCTGGTTTATTGATCCTGCTGGATTTCGAGTCGAACTAGTGTGGAGGCCAGAACAAAGTCAGGTTCAATTTGTGCCTGGTCGTCCCATCGAGGGCTTCAGAACAGGACCGCTGGGCATGGGGCATGTNGTCTTGCATGTTNNNAATANTGATCAAATGGTAGTTTTTTACCGTGAAATAATGGGGTTCCAGTTGAGCGATTACGGAAATAGTCCAATCCCGCTATATTTCTTCCACGTGAACGAGCGTCACCACAGCCTCGCCTTCGTGGGGTCTAAAAACAGCGGATTCCATCATTTCATGATCGAATATGACAACCTTGATGATGTGGGACAGGGATATGACCTAGCCCAAACAGGTCTGGCAGATATCGCGTATACCATCGGGCGTCACACAAACGACTACATGATCAGCTACTACGCCTATACCCCATCAGGTTTCTTTGTAGAAAGTGGATGGGGTGGCCGAATTATTGACCCACAAACATGGGTGCCTCATGAAATAACACTCGGGCCCAGTTTCTGGGGACACGAAAGACTGTATCTGCCAGAAAATGAGCGGAAGNCTTTTCAAGACAAGCGTTTACAGATAGCAAAAGACGGNCAACGGGCACCACAATTAGCCGACTGTCCGTGGCTTTTTCAAAAGCGGGTCTAGACATGANAGTATTCGACACGGCCGNCATTGGCCTAGGCCCNACCGGCGCAACACTTGCCAATNTACTCGCGATGCAGGGTCTATCNGTTCTCATCCTAGAACGCGAGGCACAGATCTACGATTTACCGCGGGCTGTTCATTTCGACGACGAAATTATGCGTGTATTCCAGAATATCGGGATAGCGGATGAGCTACTTCCACAGGTTCGGGTCAACCCTGGTATGAGATTTGTCGATAAGGAAAATAATCTCCTGTTGGACTGGCCCAGGCCGCAGGACATCACCTCGCAGGGTTGGAACGCAAGCTACCGACTACATCAGCCCGATCTCGAGCGCTTACTGCGCAAGAAGCTTGAGGGTTATGATTTGGTGACATTGAAGACCAGTACAAGGGCTACTTCGATCGATCAAACCGAGACTGAGGCAGTTATCCGCACTCAAACGGGATCGACCAATCGTTCGGAAACCTATCGCGCTCGATATGTAATTGGCTGTGATGGGGCCAATTCCCTCACCAGGACAATGATTAAATCAGAAATTGATGATTATGGATTCCAAGAGAGATGGCTCGTCATCGACCTAATCCTCAAAAAAGATAGACCCGATCTTGGCGATCATTCAATCCAGTTTTGTCGGCCAGACCGACCGATGACCTACTGTCGAGGTCCAGGTAACCGCCGCCGATGGGAGATAACCTTATTGGATACTGAGGATGAGAACCGTGTCACAAAGCCTGATCACATCTGGTCATTACTGAAACCATGGATTACATCAGATGAGGCGTCCCTCGAGCGGACAGCGGTCTATACCTTCAAGTCCCAAGTCGCAAGAAACTGGCGTCACGGCCGAATATTTCTCGCTGGTGACGCGGCTCACGTTACGCCACCATTTTTAGGACAGGGGATGTGTATGGGAATCAGAGACGCATTCAACTTAGCCTGGAAATTGGCATCCGTTATCAACAAAGATGCAGAACATCCACTTTTGGACAGTTACGAGGATGAGCGAAATCCTCATGCTCGCGCTTACGTCGAAATGGCCATTAAAATCGGTCAAATCATTCGTTCAATAAATCACAATGACGCCCTAAACGACGTCTCAGGTCATCGGACTCGGTCGGGCGAAATGCGATCAATCACACCAAAACTGGGTCCAAGTTCGCTCACAGCTCCGCGATCAAACTCAAACACAGATATAGAGGGCCGACCCGCCACACAGTTTCGTGTCCAGCCAAGTGACGATTTAATGGATGATGTATCAGGTTACAGACACGTGATCATCAGCAACACTCGACCTGAAGGGATTAAAGACAGCATTTTTTGGGTTAACGCCTCAGAACAAGAGGAGGCGGCCAAGCTGCTGAAGGACTTAGATGCTGAGGCCGCATGGATTCGGCCGGATCGATACCTGGGGGCCGCTACAAAATCAATACAAGAACTTTACGAATATTTACCAAACTTTCTGAAAAATCGCGAAAAATGCGGAGACTTTAATGAAACTAGCTTCTCTTAAATCGGACAGTCGTGATGGAACATTGATGGTAGTCTCTGGCGACCTAAAGTCCATGCACAATGCTTCGTCTATTTGTCCAAATCTACGGCACGCTATAGAAAACTGGGGGACTAGTTTTCCATTATTAAGGGAGCTGGCCGCGGAACTGGAAGATGGAGTTCTGCAGACAGAACCATACGATCCAACGCGGTTGTCGAGCCCGCTACCCAGATCATTTCAATGGGCCGACGGTAGCGCCTATCTGAGCCATATGCGTCTGGTGCGTAAGGCGAGAGGGGCCGAGATGCCACCAAACTCAGAAATTGAGCCTTTACTGTACCAGGGGGGAAGCGACTACTTTCTCGGACCCACCGATGACATCGTTTGTGCTGACACCAACTGGGGCTTAGATTTTGAGAGCGAAATCGCAATCATCACGGATGACATTCCCATGGGTTGCTCTGTTTCAGAGGCACCGGACCATATCAAGTTGGTNATGTTGTGCAACGACATATCTCTCAGACTAATCATGAAGCCTGAACTAGCAAAAGGATTCGGCTTTTATCAATCCAAACCAGCGAGTGCATTCTCGCCTGTATGCGTGACGCCTGATGAGTTGGGGGGGCAATGGGATACTGCAAAAGTGAATCTCCCGCTGAAAACAACGTACAACGGTGAAACCTTCGGAAATGTGCACGCTGGGACGGATTTGAATTTCGATTTTGCGCATCTCATCGCTCANGCCGCGAAGACTCGAGAACTTCGCGCCGGCACAATTATCGGTTCCGGGACCGTTTCGAATACTAATTATGAGGAGGTAGGATCCTCATGTTTGGCTGAAAGACGGATGATTGAGACACTTGAAACCGGTCAACCAGTTACGCGTTTTATGGAGCCGGGGGACACGATCCACATCGAAATGATTGACCATCAGGGCCAATCAATTTTTGGCGCCATAGACCAAAAAGTAACCAGCATTTGAGATCAAATCAGCTTGGGACTCCGTTTGATTGGGTTTACCAACTGGTGGTTGTTTATAGCACCTGACATCAACCAGTTGGAATAAAAAATATGGAATCTCTTTGACGGTCATATTCTCCACAGGACAGCAATGGAAAATTACTGCGACTACCGTTGCTTGTGGTGCTGTGTGCGGTGTCCACATTGCCAAACTAGGGCCTTCCATGCCCTCAATCATGGATAATTTCAATATATCGCTCACCGAGGCAGGGATACTCGCGTCAACTTTCACACTACTCACTATTTTCACAGGCGTATTTGTGGGTAATACAATGTCCAAGCTGGGCATCAAGAGATTGATTTGTTTCGCGATGTTACTATCACTAATTGGTAGTCTAATTGCCCTAATCGTCAATAACTATATCGGCCTTGTATCGGGCAGAGCACTTGAAGGCATTGGGTTGATTATAATGATGATCGCCGGGCCGACCGCTGTATCACTATTCACTGACGATATAACAAGGGCCAAGCACACTGGCTTTTGGTCCGCCTTTATGCCACTGGGCACTGCCCTTAGCTTCCTCATGGCACCAGTCATGCTATCCATCGGCGGATGGCAGGGCCTCTGGTCGTTTTCAGTTCTGGTCTCACTTATTGCACTGATAGCAGCCTCACTCTGGATCCCTAACGACCTAAATCGAGCAACACTGGGCCTTGATAAGACTCTTCTTAAGAAAACTTTTAGAACCTCCACACTGATCTGGATTGGCTGTGTTTTCGCGGTGCACTCCCTCGTTTTTCACATTATCCTGCAATTCATTCCGGTCTATGGGACGACATCACTAGGATCATCTTTTTCTACCGTCTCCTATATCGTCGCCGGGTATTGCCTTCTAAATGTTTGCGGCAACTTCTTGGCCGGTAACGCGATCCACCGAGGAATCCGACCCTATCGCCTAATGTCTATCCATTTCATGGCTGTTCCCGTATTAGCTGTTGCCTTATTTTTCCCCGACATACCCGATGTCGTAAGATTTATCGCTCTGATTATTGGAGCATTTTTCACGAGTCTCACTCCATCTGCGGCCTTCACACTTATCGCTAAATTAACGAAAAAAAAATCAGAAATACCTGCCTTCAACGGTCTAATGCTTCAAGTTCAAGGTGCGGGTATCCTATTCGGTCCGTCGCTTACAGGATGGGCGGTAGAGACTTTTGATTCTTGGACTGCTGCCGGCTTCGTTTTAATATTTGCTTCGGTTTTAGTTTTGATAATTATAAATTCAAAAATAAGGTCGGTAGATCTTTCAACCTAGACAGGTATTACTATGAACCTCATTGACCAGCAGCAGCCATATCGCAATGCGCCATTCGAGGGGGAGCACATCCAGACAAAACCCTTGGCAGCTGCCATGGGTGGCGAGGTTCTCGATATTCAGATAGCAGACCTAACCGAAAAGTCTTTCCTCGAGATCGAAAAAGCACTGCACCATCACAAAATGATATTTTTCAGGAAGCAATCTTTATCGCTTGCTGACCAGGAGACTTTTACGCTTCGCTTTGGTGAGTTTGGCACTGATGCATACACAAAAGGAATGACCGGTCATCCAGATGTTCAACCGGTAATAAAAGAGGCCTCAACCAAATCAAAGATGATTTTTGGTGGAGGCTGGCACACCGATTCTCCATTTCTTGCACAGCCCCCTTCGGTGAGCATCCTTCATGGCGTAGAAATACCACCATACGGAGGGGACACCATCTGGTACAACTCTGTACTGGCATACGAGAGCCTCTCGCCCACCATGAGAAGTATCCTCAGCCCGCTACGTGTCCACATGTCCGCACAAAATGTGATCGGGTCTATGAAAGCTCTTGCGCAAGATTCTCCTTCGGAACCAACGATGAGTGACATGGAGTTAGAGCTCGATGTTCAATCAATGCTTGATGGGTCTTACCACCCTTTAATCCGAAAGCATCCCGTTTCTGGTGAGGTATCGCTATACTGCGACGCTGTTTACGCGGTTGGCCTCCAGGGAATGACCGACAGAGAATCAAGACCATTACTCGAATTCCTCGTCGCTCACCTGACCCAGGAAATGTTTAGCTGTCGCTTAAGATGGGAGCCTCATACGGTCGCCGTCTGGGACAACCGTATATGCCTGCATCGAGCATTTAACGATTACGACGGATATCGAAGAGAAATGCATCGGACCACGGTCAAAGGGGAGACACCCATCGCTGCCTTCTGAAGGTGCAACACTGGGGAAGTATTCAAATCGAACCCGCCATAAAAAATAAACAGCTGATCAAATCTAATGCTTCCACGACGGATCACTCCGGTCGACCAGCCTCACTAAAGCGGGCCATTCAGGGTGTCTGACCTTCGCACCAGCTTGAGCCGCCCCACCCTCGAACTGTTCGCGTGTCTTGATCATGACATCCTCTCGAATATAGTTGATCTGNCCCGCGGCCATGGCCCTGAGNTGTACCTCGGCATTACGGATGAATGCCTGATGCCTNGTCAACGCCCANGCGCAATTTTCNCCAGCCGTTAACAATCCATGGTTCTTCAACACCAANGTATGGTTCTTCTCTCCNAANGCCTTGNCAATTAATGGACTCTCCGANCCATCAAGCACNATNCCCTCGTAGTCATGGTAGCCCACCCGCTCGAAGAACTGNCATCCCTCCTGNGTAAGNGGAATGACCTCGTGATCCAGNGCACAAATAGACTGTGACATAGGNTCATGAGTGTGCAGCACACAGTGCAGATCGTCACGNCAACTNTGGACNGCNGAGTGGATCACATAACCAGCCTGATTCACTGGCCACTCAGATTGTGAAACTGGATTNCCTTCTATATCAATCCGTATNAGATCNGATGCTCTGATTTCTTCGTACCTCATCCCAAAAGGATTAATCAAGAAATGTGATGTTNCTGGAATACGAAGNGTGATGTGGTTATAAACCACTGATGTCCACCCATAACATGCNACAATTCGATAGCAAGCCGCTAATTCGAGTCGGGCCTCCCACTCAAGCGGATCCATCCCCTCTGGCGCCGNTGGAACAACTACCTCAAATCGATCCGACATAACCTGTGTATATGCATTCATCTCAGTATCANCTCCTAGTAGGGCAANCCAACATAATTTGTNGCGAGTACTCTTTGATAATCTTCAGATTGGCATAAATACTTNAATTCNGCTCGTCTCATGCGCTCGGCNAATCCATCCTCATTATCNAATCGATGTAAAAGNGAAGTCATCCACCAGCTAAATCGCTCAGATTTCCAGATCCGNTCCAGAGCGCGGTCAGAGTACTCTTTCAATAGCTGCTCATTTTTATCTTTAAAAAAAGTAATAAATCCCCTCGACAAGTAATAAANATCTGANAATGCAAGATTCAATCCCTTAGCGCCTGTCGGTGGAACAATATGACCNGCATCACCCGCNATAAAAAGCCTCCCAAAAGANAGNGGCTCGCNGACAAAACTACGAAGAGGNGCNATTGATTTTTCAAGCGACGGACCCGTCTCCAGATTNTTGGCTATCGCTGATGGTATTTGACGCTTCAAGGTATCCCAAAAACGATCATCTGACCATTGTTCAACGGAATCTCCGGCAGGACATTGCACATAATAGCGACTCAAACACTCATTCCTCATTGAACACAGCGAAAAACCATCTTCATGACTCGCGTAAATGAGTTCATGATCAGCAGGTCTCGTTTCAGATAAAACACCCAACCAGCCAAATGGATAAACCCGCTCAAATTCATTCTTTTTATCCGCAGGAATCGCCTGACGCGAAATTCCTCTGAAACCGTCGCAACCAGCGATGAATGTTGGATGGACCTCAAAACCTTTATTTTCATAGGAACCAGTGATCTTGATCTGATCCGAATCAGGGTTGTGTATTTTCGCATCAGTAACAGACTCCAGAATCTTGATTCCATTTCCAGAAACCGCCGCAAATAAATCCTTGGTAACCTCGGTCTGCCCATAGACCGTTACTTGTTTACCAGTCAGCTTCTCTATATCTATACGGAGCTCATCGTCCCCATATGTGATTCGGAACCCACTGTGTTTCTGACCTTCTTGCAAGACACGATCACCAAGGCCAGCAGCCTGCATTAAGTTAACACTGCCTTCCTCCAAAACACCTGCTCGTATTCGCTCCAGAACGTGTTGCATCGGCTGTCGCTCGATGATTACTGAGCTGATCCCCTCAAGAAGCAACAGTCGTGACAACATTAGTCCCGATGGACCACCCCCAAGGATTGCTACGTCTGTCTGGTATTTGGTCATAACACTCTTGCCGTACCTCAAAAACACAAATCATCATACTGTTTCTGTGACTAAAATTAGTCGTCGATTTCCAACTAACTGGCTCCGTAGCCTCCACCGCCTGGCGTTCCCAATCGAAGAATATCGCCAGGATTTAAAGTGACACCGGACTGCATAGATGCAAGCATCTTTTTTCTACCTGATACCTCGACCTCACAAAATCCCCCGCGGGCATCGCCGCCACCATTCATCCCAAGCGGACAGATACCATGCTTACTTGATCGCAAGGTAACAGAAGTAACTCCATCAAGTATCCGATAGGTCCTCACAAAACCATTTCCACCCTCGAATACTCCGCGTCCCCCAGAGTCTTTTAGGATTTTAAATTCCTCTGTTCTAACCGGAAATTCTGTCTCCAGCATCTCGACCGACGCAACTTTTCCGTTGGTCTGGTTACAATGGCAGCCCGTTTCTCCTTTGTATCCTTGCATCGCACCCACACCACCTGCGAACAGTTCATATTGAATGAGCGTCCTCCGACCTAAGTCGTGAGCCAAGGTCATGGCTCGACCACCTCCACCGTCTGCCCGAGCGAATTGAGGCACGATCTCGCCAAAAGCAGCAAATATCGACTCAATAATTGCATGTAGCGCTGGATTGTATGTATTTACCGGGGCGGGGAAGTAAGGATCAACAACCGTTCCTTCGCGCGTCTTCAGAATGAAGCCGTCAAATACTCCCTGATTCACGGGTGTATCAACCCCAGTAATTGCAATCATCACATAGGAACACGCGGCTTTCACCAGATGTGGTCTAACATTTATCGGCCCAGCGCCCTGTGGGTCCGTCTCTGAAAAATCAAAGGTAATTGATTTACCTATTTTTGTGACCTTTACGCGGATACCCTTAGGTGTGTCTAAATCAATGCCATCGTGATCAATAAACCGTTCAGAACATTCTTCGAAATCATCTAGATCTTCCAACCGCCTCTGGATAAGTTGCTGGGTACAGCTCCTGTGATATTCGAATGCCGAAAATGTCAAATCGATTCCAAATCGATCGAAGAGTCTCTTGACTCGACTTGCACCTTGATTACAAACCCCGATCTGACCCTCCAAGTCTCCAAGGACCAGCCGTGGGCTTCGACTATTTCCCCGCAATAGAACAAATGCTTCCCGGTTTTTTTTTCCAGCACTTATGAGCTTTACTGGCGGTATGTGGAGACCCTCAAAAAAAGTGTCTTTAGCTGTAGCCGGGCAGCTCCCGGGAGCAGCGCCGCCAATGTCCGACTTATGTGCTATCGAGGCCACAAAGGCCACGAGCTGCTCCTGACAAAAGACCGGAACTGCAGCGGCAAAATCAGGACTGTGGGGGCTACCACCCTCCCACGGCGAGTTACTGAGGAATACGTCACCGTCTTGTATATCTTCAACGGGGTAACGCGCTAGAACTCCAGAGATAACCGCGGGGAATGCGCCGATGTGTATAGGAAGAACAACCTTTTGCGCAGCCAGCGAGCCATCGTCCAGCAACACAGCACAGCTAGCGTCGTGACTCTCTCTGATGATTGATGAATAACCTGAACGGAATAAACCAGCTTGCATATCATCTACAATTCCACGGGCCATTGATGCGATCATTTCAGCCTCCAATTTAGTCACCACAGACATCCCCCACGTAGAGCCACCAAACCTAGCCTAACCAACCTTACCCAGCCCATCTAAACCAAAATAGATTGGACCAAAAACAAAGTTTGTTGTTATCCGATTGACAATCCATCTGATAGACCTTGGTCATATGAAAAGAGGTATTACTTCATGGAACTTATATGCTCCCTAACAAGTCCCTATGCTCGTCGGGTCCGAGTCTTGGCTTATGAGCTAGACATCGGAGATCGACTCAAGATTCACGTGGTCAAACCAAGGGAATCATCGGATTTTTTATGGACGATCAATCCAATAGGCAAGGTCCCGACACTTCAGCTCGATGACGGGTCTAGCATCTACGACTCGCTGACAATCTGCGATTATTTGATCGCAACGTACTCGCCAGAGTGGGGCATAAAACGACAAAATAACTTTTGGGAGTATCGAACACGGCTCTCGATGCTGAACGAGATGAGTGATGCGGGAACACAGGCCCGGAGATCACGAATTCAAGAGCCATCGCAACAATATACAGCAGATTTTCAGCTCGGCAAAATCCACCGCGGTCTAGCGCATATCGAGAACACCTGGATATCAATGGAATCCGAACTATCTTTGGTCTCGATTGGCCTCGGGTGCACATTTGACTGGTTGTTGAATCGGTTTCCAGAGATAAATTGGGTCAGTCCGTACCCGAGGATTACCAATTGGTTCAATGAATTCAAACTGCGCCAATCCATGGAAAAAACACAGATTCCGGCCTAGGTTTCTTGGGATCTATGGGTGCTCTAATTGTGTAAAAATTTCGGTTGGTAAGTCTTGTCCAACCCCAGCTGATAGAGCGAGCCGCATTGTGATTCCAGCAACGACTGCAAACTGGAGCCCTAACCCAAGATCATTCACGAAACACGTCCGCTCTTGAGCACTGACCCGCCCTTTAACCGCACCCGAGACTAATTCCGGAAGGGTTGGACACGCAGCAAAATCGAATTCATCAGAAATCCCCCAACCACGGCCGCCAGAATGATCAGGGACGATCAGATCGTCGGCCTGCGTTAGCAACGGCTTCCCATGCCCGACATGCACACAGACGCTGTCAGCAAGCTGGAGAACCTGTCTTGAGATTTCAGGCGGCTTAATTGAGCCTACGTGCATGCCCGCTTCAAAATGCTCGACCTCGAACAATGAATCTATCGAGCTGGTCGCGCAAAGAACGATATCAGCTCCCTGAACTGCCTCTACCAAAGAGTCGACAGCGCAGAAGTTCTGATTAAATTGTTGACCCCAATCGCTACAAAATCGGCTCACATTGTCAGGATTTGGACTGAATACCCTGACCACTTCAACTTCGGGGCGTACGGTTAACAACCCCAACAGTTGGGAACCGGCTTGCCAGCCAGATCCGATGATCGCTGCCGTCCGGCTATTAGTTCGTGCCAGGTAGTGTGTACCAAGGGCACTGGTTGCTCCAACCCGCATCCGCTGTATAACGCCGTCAGGCATTATAGCTAATGGCTCACCTGTTTCGGTTGAGAATACCAAAATCAAACCTGTATACCGGGAGCCAGGAGCTGCAGGAACCTTAACCCGGCGGTAGCTATTCCCAACTTTAGGCCAGGTGACGATATCTGAGTTGATCCGCACGGCCCCCACACCAAGGCTGGGCGCTATGCCATCCATCGTCTTCAAACCGTAAATAGATTCTCCGCTAGGAATAAGCGTGTCAGAACGTCGTCGGGTGACGGCGACCCCTGACACGAAATCGAGATAGGCATCTTTCAGGGCATCGATACACTGATCCATGCTGAGGATCTTCGTAATTTCTCGATTATTCAAAATAAGCGTCAAGTTTTTGTCCTTTGATAATATTCCGTCGTAGCATCCTGGTCTCTCCAGCCGGAAAATCGTTCCGGGCGTGGCATGTCGACCAATTATCCCAAATTACTAGATCACCCTTAGCCCAACGGTGCGAAAAGGTGGCCTCACTCTGATCGATGGCATCAAACAATAGATCTAGGAGCCTCTTATTATCGGACAGATTGGATCCGTCTCCCTCAAGACCAATGGTACAGAGCGGGTTAAGATAGAGAGCAGGCCCTTGCGAATTTGGGTGCCTTATCACGCTGGGATGTGTCGCGCTCTTGGCGAGACCATTAAAAGTACCGTGGGTAGGTCGCTCAGCGATATTGCGATAGTCAAAAGAGTGGGTTCCTCTCAGATGCTTGATACGACTGATCAGATCTTCTGGGAGCGAGCGAAATACTGCACGCATATCGACGAACCGGGTTTCACCTCCCACTGAGGTGACTTCTAGGGCGTAAAGAATAGTCGCTCGGTATGGTTCGTCTATGAAACATCCGTCATGATGGAGCCACATCTCACCGTCAGGTAACGAGCCTATCGGGACACCATCCTCACGGACGTTTGTAACCAGGCCCATATAGTCCGCGTAGGAAGAACGCTCAGCGCGATCGGCTTGGGGCCTAGAGCGTTTTGATAGCTCACCGAAAACCTTGGCCAGCTCTAGCTGCTGGGATTCGGTCAATTCAAGATCTCGAAAAACGAGCACCCCGAAACGATTGAGTGCATCGTTGAGTACTGGCTTATCTGACGCCTGTACATCGTCCACATCAAAACCATCGACGATGGCCCCGAACACCGGGGATATCGCCTTGAATTTGATACTACTCATGGGTTAGGTATGAATTTTTCCATCTTCGCGTCTACCCCATTCTTGCGCATTTCTTCCAACCAGATACGGTGAATATCAGGATTCTGATCTTCGTACTCGACCTGGTCACCACCATCTTTTAGGCTTGTTGACACTGCACCCTTTTCACCCGGCTTTATTCCGAGCAGTGACCGTCTGTTCGCTGTTGTAAATGGATAACGGGTGCCACCAATCCCTGTAGCGAGGTAACGCGCAGGGTTGGTCGATGTATTAAAGTGTTGGTGGAACTGCTGATCGGCTGGGGGGAACACCACACCGTGTTTCCAATCGACCCTCGTGAAGTCAGGATCACCGTCATACCAAAGCAAAGAATATCCGTGACCGGTCACACACATGACATGAAAACCGGGACCATGTCGATGACCTTTCTTGTAGGTCCCAACAGGCATTTCAGATATGTGAGCGTGCATTACCCCGTCAGCAAGAACAAACATGATATTGGTTCCACCTGCACCCCGATCTCCCCACGCACGCAGTTCGATTTCGGCGAGATCCGGAACGAAATTAGTTTCCCACATATGGTTTCCTTGGCGGATCTCATGAAAATCGCCATCACCTGTAAAGTAACCATCCCTGCCTGCTCTGACCGAAAAATCGTATGACTGATCGAACACAAACGACTCGTCGTTGAACAAATTCATTACTGTTGCACAGTTTGTTGTAGCAACAATCAAGGCCCTATCATTACCACTTCCATTGAAATGACGATATTTAGCATTTAAAGGGATTGCGAACAGACTGCGAGGACCCCATTCGAACAAATGTTTTGACCCATTAGCAAGCTCGACCTGGGTCGATCCGTGTCCTTCCAAAACATAGATCACCTTCTCAAAGAGATGCTGTTGTACCGCGGTCGATCCGCCTTTGGTAATCTCGAGCAGGAACATGCTCGAGAAATCGCCACGTCCTTTGAGATGAACAGCTGCACCATCACAACCAAATCGATTCCACGGCTTTACTGGGACCTCAAACAGGTCAATACCGACATCTTCAACAACAGGAATACCCTCTGCATTTACCCACTCTATGTAGGGATCAACACCATACCGAGGTTCACCAACATTCATAATTCCTCCTAGTGCTCTATTTGCTGAGCTGAGTCAAATACTAGCGACTTGATAACCAACGGAATGACGCCGGGGGGATTAATCATTTCCCCGACGTCAATATAATCCAAGTCAGACAAGACGATGCCATCTAACGACAGTAAATAGTCGCCCTTGTTTAATTCCTTACTCAATATACGACCCAGCAAACGACCAACGTCTCCGTCAATCACCACAACCAGTGGTGCAACTCGCTCTGGACGACACAATGCCCCATCGATCGCGTCGGCTATTGCCTTGAGACGCTGATAACTTGGTTCGCCACTCCAAGAAAATGCAAGAGCAACGGGGCCGCTCTTATCGACATCCCTCATCTGGCATGCATCAATGATCGCCTCAGTAACCGCCTCTGAATCAATATCTATTTGAGATAGATCGATGTTTGGGTGGACTACGGGAACGTTCCTCAACGGTAAAAATTTAAGACTGTTAGAAAAAATCGTCTTACCTGAAACCTGAACAGTAAACTGGGAGGCACCAATCACGGTCGCTCGAATACCGTGTTGTACGTCTACAGTAACCGGGACACCCTGAGCTACTCTCAGCTGCCGGTTGAGTTCATTTGCGAGATCGTGCGCAAGATCTCCAAGGGGTTGGGTCTCTCGTCCGTAGATGAATTCCGACACGCCACCGGAGAAACTCATCTCCTCCGGAACAACAGACCAAGACAGTGGTTCCGTCAGAAGTAATGTATTCAAAAGCGAATCGGGCTCAGATCCCGAAATCACTGACACCAGAACTCCGGCCATGCATACAACGATTTGGTGTCTTTGAGAGTCAGAGATGTCGGATGCACAGTCAAACACAATTCCCAAATGATTCGATATCGTTAAGATCGAGTCATCACAACGTACCCAGTTTCCACCATCGTCAGTAGCCATAAGACGTCCGCCAATAGCGCACGCAGCTATGGACACGATCGTCCCCGCATCAATGAGCGCGAACTTTGTTGTGCCACCACCAACATCGACGTGCAGAATCTTTTTTTTAAGCCGCTTAGACCGTTCAACAGCCCCAGAACCATGTGCGGCCAGAACGCATTCGAGCCGATGTCCCGCCGTCGCGCAAACAAACTTACCCGCCTGTTCCGCAAATAACTCGTCTATAGACCTGGCGTTTGATCGCTTAATCGCCTCGCCCGTGAGGATAACCGCACCAGAATCCACATCATACTTGTGTAACCCGGCGTTAAAATACGCCCGCTCGATAAACCTACCTAAAGCATCAGCATCAATCAGTCCGCTGTCTGAAAAAGGCGTAAAGTGGATCGGAGATTGCCACAAGATTTCCCGCTTGATAACTTCGTATCGGCTCGAGAGTCCCTGCGTCCGCCGCTGCAGATGGACCTTCGCAAAAATCAGATGGGACGTTGATGACCCGATATCGATCCCGACCGTCACCAGCTCGATATGCTCCTGCTCCCAGATAGAGTCAGCGACAGCTTTCTTGCTCTGGACTGACGGGTGATGGTCGTGTCCTTCGTGGGTTCTGACTGGGTTCATCAAAGCTTAGGTATCTAATTGATTTAATGAAAAAAACGCCGGTGCTACCGGCGCTTTTCTTACTTACCTGATCGCGGAAATTACTTCCTGAATCACGGTGTCGGGGGTACCGTAGGCGGTATTCACCAGCCCCGCGACTTCGTCGCCGGAAATCGGTGACAAATCAAACCCACCCTTCTTGGCATCAGCCAGGAAATCGGGATCACTCATCGTCGCAGTGAACGCGGCCTGAAGCGCTGCTGCGCGATCAGCAGGCACACCAGGAGGCGCGACGTAAGGGCGTCCGAGGCCTTGCCGAGCAAACATCAGGTTAAGCATTTGAGTTTGCTTCTTCGAGTTGTAAGTCTTCACCAGATCCATAACCAAGGGAACGTCTGGAAGTTCAGGATGCGCGACCGTTGACATTTGCATTAGCAGAACAAGATCACCACTCGCTAGCAGATCCTTACTCTTAGATTTAATCGACGACCAAGACCAACCACAGCGAGCATCGAGCTCCCCCGCGATCATGGCTTTCACCACATCTTTACCGCCCCCGTACGGGCCTACCACCTTGAATTTAGTGTCAAGTACATAGTTAAGCAATTTCGGGAATTGATCGGTATCAGATCCGCTTCCGTTACCACCAGCCAACACCTCCCGAGTCCGCAAATCTTTCCATGACGTGATACCAGTTTTCTTGGTCGTGGCACAGATAGATACTTCATTATTCGCAGAGCCTATCCAGTTAAACTCATCAGCCGAAAACTTTGCCTTCTTGTTCCCAAGTAGTGGCTCAAATGGAACACCTCGTGAAACGGCGCCGATCGCAGTACCGTCCTGAGGGGCACCCTCCCAAAGCCAATTTGTGAGCTTAACGCTGCCCGCCCCCGGCATATTCTTTGGAACGATATTTGGATTACCTGGGATATGCTTACCCATATGACGAGCAATCAATCGTGCGTAACCATCGTATCCACCGCCTGGCTTGTAACCAATGTAGAGCTCGACGTCTTTTCCTTTATAGAAGTCTGCTACGGCGTCCGCTAGTACTCCCGCTGAGGCGGTAACACAAGCCAGACCGATCACTGCAGATTGAAGAAGTTTTTTCATTATTTTTCCTCGTTTATTTGTTGCATATTCTGCAACTACCAGACTAGATAATTCGATTCAAAATGTAAGTCCTATCTCAGACCATTTTAATATTGGTCAGGATATTACCCAATCTTACTGAGACTATATCGTGGGAATAATTCCCCTAAGTTCTGGGAACATCGTCCTGACTAGGGACTCTGGCCATGCTATGTGGAATCCTTGATCGAACACGAAATAAATCAAGCAACCAATCACAACAACATATGCTGTCGTCATTCTGAGCGACTCATCCCCTCGGACTCGCATATAACCTATCACAAATAATGCAGACGCAACCAAAATACCACCTACCCACCAAGCGAACAGGAAGCCACATAGCCACAAGAAAAACTCGAGCACCCGAAAGTTATATGACGTGCGGGTTAGACTGCCGAGATCCGACGATAGATCCAACGCCGAGCCTTCAAAATAACCTGCATTACCTCGTCGAAGAATTGCGTTCGATAAGGTAATCGATATGATTACTAACGTGATCAAGATGATAACCTGTGGAGCACCTTGGGATTCCTCGTCCCACCCAAACGAGCTAACTAGTGCCCAGATCAATAGGCCAAGAAGACCAACCGGAAACAAATCAGTCAATCGGAACTGTGGCGAAGAAAAAGCAAAGATATCTACTTTCTCTTTTTTTATGAAAATCCGGGTAAATAGCGGTTGCAACAAGCTCAGAGCTGCCAAGGTGAGCATCACAGCGCAAACTGGCTTCAATACCCATGCCCACTCATAGATCTGATACGAGATCCGCATGTAATCCTCGACGATCCCACCAAGTACAAATCCCAAGATGAGGGGTGGTCGAGGCCATTTGAGGTGCTTCATCGTCCAACCGACGACGCCAAAAATTAGTAATGTGAACAGATCACCCCAGTCGGCAGACGCTTGATAGGCACCCACCATCATGATCGAAATAATTGCTGGAATGACCAGCGTATATCGCAACGTTGCGATCTTGGCGAACTGGCCGCTGAAGGCAAAACAAAGCCCGGCGCCCAAGATATTAGCCAACGCGATCGACCAGACCATGGTGTAGGTCACGTCCAAATTATCAGTAACCATCGACTTACCCGGAACAAGTCCATGAATCATGAATCCGCCGAGTAAAAGGGCCATCGATGCCGAGCCGGGTACTCCAAAAGCGATCGTTGGAACCAGCGATCCGCCCTCTTTTGCATTATTTGCACTCTCCGGCGCAATGACTCCTCGTACATCCCCCTTTCCAAAGGTCTTGTCCGCATCCTTGACCGACTTCGCCGCGTATCCATAGGCAAACCAGTCAACGACAGCCGAACCAAGTCCGGGGATTGCTCCAATCATCGCTCCAAGCGATCCACACTTTGCGACTAGCCACCAGTTTTTTAGTACGTCCCTTAAACCTACTAACATACCTTCTTTGAGCTCGTATTTACTGGTGTCAGAGATTGCTGTTCGACGGGCGGCCACATCACAGATCTCCGGCAAAGCAAATAGCCCGAGTGCTACCGGTAATAGAGGCAAGTCATCAACTAAATATAATGTATCGAACGTCCAGCGCTCTTGCCCTGTTTGTGGGTCTCCCCCGACCATCGACAGCAGTATTCCAAATCCTGCCATCGATAGACCACGCAGTGGCATCGAGCCAGATAATGCGGAAACCATTGAAAGACCAAAAATTGAGAACGCAAGCAATTCTGGCGAATTTATATGCAGAAGTATTGGGCGGAGCACGGGAATCGTGAGGCCAAGCAGGAATGCTCCCCAGAGCCCCCCAATCAAAGAAGCAGCATATGCTGCGCTTAGAGCCCTGCCCGCCTCACCGTTTTTTGCCATGCTGTGGCCGTCTAAGACAGTCGCCTGCGAAGCCGAAGTTCCGGGAACACCGAAGAGTACTGCTGGGATCGTGTCACTTGTAGACGTAACCGCCCCCAGACCCAGCATAAAGGCAAAGGCTGAGTACGCGTCTAGATTAAAAGTAAACGGTAGAAGTAGAGCGAGGCCAGCCACTCCGCCGACGCCTGGCATGATGCCAAGCGCAAGACCAATAATGGTGCCCATACCCAGATAGAAAAGTCGCTCTGGCTCTAACAGAACCGAAAGTGCCGTTATGGCGACGTCCAGGAGTGAAGCATCCATTACTTGTTCCTTATTTTTTTATTTCGCTCGATACGCTAACACGGCTATAAGCACTGTAACTAGGGTTGAGACAGAACGTAATCATCTTGTGTAGATAGAAAAAGACTCCTAGGTCGTAAATCTATATTCCTCACAATCCGGAGACCGCTCAAGATGCCGATCGACCTTAAACAGCTTTATTGCTTCCCTGACCTGCCCCGCAATGGGGACTGAAAACCGTAACCGGTCAGCCTCCGACAAAAATAGAGCCATATCTTTCTCGGCCCAAAGTGCTGGTCGATCATCGGCACGAGTGGACATGGCCCAATTCGAGCCGCTACTTTTCTCGAGCGCAATCCTCAGCCTCTCCTTATCGACGCCCATCCTTTCACCAAAATCAAGACCCTCCATTGATGCTGTGAGACAGGCCCATAACAGGTAGTTGTTCACAGCCTTAGCGACCTGCCCACTCCCGATCGGACCTAGGAATTCAATATCAGTGCCAAAATGAGCCAATAGTTGTTCTAGTGAGTCCAACAGACCAAGATCACCGCCAACAAAAAGCAACAGATCTCCTGACTCTGCCGCCATCTCGCCTCTGGCGACCGGACAGTCGAGCAGCTTGATAAATTTATTTTGGGACAGCCGCTCGGCTAAGGCGCGCATGTAACTTGGACGTACCGTCGCGCAAACCACAATTGTAGTATCTGAATCAATACCAGAGACCAGCCCTCGCTCACCGAAGATAATTTCCGTAACGTCATTCTCAGTGCCCGCAACAACGAAAATATGACGGCAGATTCTTGCGAGAGATCTCGAATCATCGATCCAATTTATACCTTTCTCTCGGACCGACTGTTTGAGGGACACCGCCGTATCTGTTCCATAGACTGGATAAGAATCAATTAGACGGAGCGCCATTCTTAGACCCATGCGGCCCAAACCCACAAATCCGATTTTTTCGGCATTCATTCCTATCTCCCCTATGCTTGTAAATTGTTTTAGCCGGTCCGATATTGTGTATCACAATTCAATTGATCGTGAGAAGTCGATGCAATTACAGTCTTTCAGCGCGGACGATATTCCAAGCACAGATACCATAGATCTCAGAGACCCTGCTGATCGCCGACTGGTAATCGGAAACATGCCAGTATGTTCGAGCGATCATCTAAACATAGCAGTCGAACAGGCAAGAAAAGCCCAAAAAATATGGGCGAAGCAATCGGTCGATCAGAGGATCGCGAGTATCAAAAGCTTCATCCCGCTTCTACAAGAAAATTTTGATCACATTGTCGAGGTGCTCAAAACTGAGCAGGGGATGCTTGACTCTGTTGTCAGACGGGAAGTTCAAGAATCAGTTGGACAGATCAATCACACATGTAGCGTAGCCTCCGATGAGTTGGCTTCATTGCATCACAGTGATGAATCCTTCAAGGCTCTGGTTCGGAAGGTTCCCTTTGGCGTCGTCGGCGCCATCGTTCCTTGGAATGCACCGATCTCGTTAGCGACTGCTAAGGTTATCCCGGCGCTTCTCACAGGTAACGCCGTCATCATCAAGCCATCCCCAAGAGCTCCTGCCGGAGTAACTGTCTTCCTGCGGTTATTGAAAGACTGCTTACCGCCCGGCCTCTTGAGTCTCCTGCACGGACTGGTCGATCTTGGAGAAGCCATGATCAGACACCGCGACCTCAGGAAAATTTCCTTCACCGGCAGCAGTGCCGTTGGAAAGCAAGTAGCTGCATCGGCCGCGGCCGAGTTAAAATCTGTTCAACTCGAGCTCGGCGGGAACGATGCGGCAATCGTATTCGAAGACGCAGATAT
>PAWX01000004.1 GCA_002714245.1 Gammaproteobacteria bacterium
GCCAAATCAAATGCATCGCCGACGCCCGTGTTCATGCCCAACCCACCCGTGGGGATCACCAGATGAACTGAGTCGCCTGCGAGGAAAACACGCCCGTCCCTGTAACGATCTGCGAGTAATAGGTTTTGACGCCAGGGCGCACAAGAAATTAGTTCATAGTTGACCGGGAATCCTACGATCTCTTCAAATTTATGCTTCATGGCTTCGCTGTCTGGAACGGTCGCGTGCAGACTCCAATGCTTGGTTGAGTCCTGCATAATTAAAAAAGTATGCTCGGTGTCTGCCCGGTGGTAATGTCGACCCTTCCCGGGGCCGTCTCCTTGAGGTAGACGGTCGAATAATTCCTCGCAATAGAAGAGCGCTTGCTGGAGTTCGAGGATCCTTCCTTCGCCGCGGAGCTTTATCCCAAGTTGTTTGCGTATCGGGCTTGAGCCTCCATCGCAACCAACCAGATAGTCTGCAGAAAAAGAGACCAACTCGCCGTTTGAACCCATGCAGCGGACAGTGACTGAGATATCGTTTTGTTCGAACCCGATAAACTTGTGCGCAAACCGTACCTCCACAGATGTGAGTGACTCGGCTTCCGTTTTCAATAGAGGTTCTAGAGTGTATTGAGAAATCAGTTGATACGGCTCAAGCGCCATTGATAGATCGTTACAGTCGCGAATTTTTTCTTGGAATTCCTCTATTGATGGATGTTTCTCGTCAAGAAGTGGGGGTTTGGTGAGATCCTCAACGATGAAAACATCCATCGAACAGTCAGCCCGTAGTCCAGCATCACGAATCTTTTTGGATAATCCGATACGCCGAAACAATTCCATTGAACGGGCGTTACAACGCTCCATCTTGGGTAAGAATTGCGGTTCAGGATTCTGCTCAAGCAGAATAGTTCTAATACCTGCCCTACCAAGATTAATGGCGAGTGAGAGACCGACCGGCCCCGCGCCTACGATTATTACGCTCGCGTCCAAAACAGGTTCCCTAGCATCTTAAGTTGGTTAATCAATTCCCATCAGTTTGCATGCATTCTTATAAAACACCTTTTCTTTTATTTTCGTGTCGAGTTCTATTTCATCAATGGCATTGATTGTCTCTCGGATATACATGGGCCCACCTTCGGGATCGAACGGTGCGTCCGATGCGAATACGACGCGGTCTGCACCAAAAAATTCAATGGCGTGTTCAATGGCTTTCTTTGACCCAAAACTCGCCGTATCCGCGTAGAATTCTTTAAAATATTGGAGATGGGGTTGTTTCAATGCGTCTTTCACTGCGCCAAGATCTCTGTCACTGGTTCGCTTACCTATCTGGTCCCAACCAGGACCCACTCGACCCTCGAAGAACGGAACCATCCCACCGGCGTGGTGGGTAATAATATTCAGGTTCGGGTATCGGTCTAGTACGCCCGAGAAAACCAAGCGCGCCATGGCTACTGAGGTTTCGTAGGGCCAGCCAAAGGTCCACCAAATTTCGTATTCTGAGCGATCTTCGGATTGATAATCTGGGAAATCTTGACCACGGGCGGGATGCATCCAGATCGGCTTGCCACTCTCGTTCATGTACTCGAAGAATGCCTCAAAGTCTGGGTGGTCTAGCGGTTGGCCTTTGATATTAGTATAAATCTGCATCCCTGCCGCTCCGAGTTCTTCAATCGCCCGCCGTGACTCGCTAGCCATTCCAGTGGGATGATTCATAGGTGCGGTTCCAACGAACGCTGGGAAACGCTCTGGATACTTGGCACAGAGCGACGCCATCGAATTTGATCCGATCTGGCTGAGTTCAAGAGCTTTTCCAGGGTCGGCGATCTTCTCCAGAGGTGGTGATGCCAGTGTCAGCACTTGTTGATAACTGTCTCCAAACATGTCCATAACCTCAAACCTACGGTCAAGACTTGTGATCATGGGAACAGCACCACTGCGCAAGGTGATATCAGTCATCTGGCCGATATGTCCGACTAACGCGTCAAAGAACTCGGTCGGCCAAATGTGATTGAATATATCAACCTTGCGCATATCGCCTCCTTATTACATTTAATCGATCTCGATAAAGACCTTACCTTCCTGCTTGCAGACAACGTAGGATTTGACAGGATCCATGCATGGCGGCGCCGTAACCTCGCCTGTACGAATATCAAACATCCCGTTGTGGAAATCACACTCAATATTAAACCCGTCTAGATAACCTTCGCTTAACGAGCCTGGACCGTGGCTACAAAGATCATCCAGTGCGTAGAAGTTATCTTCTACCTTGAAAAGGGCGATATCTAAGCCATTTACGGAAAACAGTCTAGCCTCGTTATGATCTAGATCAGATTCGGAACACAATTCTATTAGAGCCATAGTGAAATTGAATTACCTTTAGATTTCTAAGTGTTGGTATCGTACCATCGTCAAGTTGTCTTAGACGATAAAGTCTAAATCGTTTTTGACTATAAGGGAGTGAGAAAAACTATGCTTTCACATGAAGATAATGACCTCCTAACTCAAACGGGTCCGGGTACACCTATGGGCGAAATGTTTCGTCGCTACTGGCTACCTGTTTTACTCTCGAGCGAGCTACCTGAGAATGATTGTCCACCTGTGCGGGTTCAGGTTCTTGCTGAGCGTTTAATCGCGTTTCGTGACAGTAACGGCCAACTGGGTTTGATTGACGAGTTCTGTGCGCATCGAGGCATTAGTCTGTGGTTCGGGCGTAATGAAGAGGGTGGCTTACGGTGCCCATATCACGGATGGAAATATGATGTGAATGGCAACTGCATGGAGATTCCATCTGAACCAGAAGAAAGTGGGCTATGCAACCGCATCAGGTTGACCGCGTATCCGATGATCGAAAAGGGTGGAGTTATTTGGGTATATATGGGACCGAAGGAAAACATGCCGCCTGAACCCGAGTACGAGTTCGCTAGCGTACCGTTGGAACAAACATTTAGTTCAAAACGTATCCAGGAATGTAATTGGTTACAGGCGATGGAGGGCGGGATCGACTCGTCGCACGTCTCCTTTCTACACCGCTTTACGATGAACACGGATCCATTATTCAAGGGCGCCGAAGGTAATAAATATAATCTCAAGGACTCAAAGCCCGCGTTCGAAGTAAAAAAAATCGATGGCGGGCTTTTGATTGGCGCACGACGCAACGCCGAAAATGACCAGTACTACTGGAGAGTGACACCTTTTGTTGCTCCATGTTTTACCACCATCCCTCCGCGAGGTGATCACCCGATCCATGGACACTTCTGGATTCCAATCGATGACCATCATTGTATGGCATGGTCCTACGACTATCACCCAATCAGGGCGTTAACGAAGGACGAGCGAGAGGCTATGGAGCGCGGTGAGGGAATCCATGTGCCCTATGTGCCCGGAACGTTTCGACCATTGCAGAATAAGGACAATGATTATTTGATGGACCGTGACGCCCAAAAGCGTGGTGAGTCGTATAGTGGTATCGAGGGATTTGCTATGCAGGACGCTTCGGTGCAGGAATCCATGGGGCCGATCGTTGACCGAACAAAAGAGAATTTAGTTTCTACTGACAACGGAATCATAATGGCCCGCAAAGTATTGAAGCGGGCTGTGGTGGCTCTCCGGGATAAAGGGCAAACACCGCCCGGAGTAGCTGTTGAGGAGCAACGCGTGCGCTCAGTGTCTAAATTGATTCCGCGGAGCGAGGATTTCCTTGAGGCAGCGAAAGAGGATTTCAAAGTACGCGAGGGTGTTAAGCAGACCACCGTATGATGGATGGGGTATCTCAGTTTAGTGGTTCGGGTGGATTTTGTGCAGAGCGACACTCGGCGCGAGCCACCGCGTTTCGGATACAAAAACCTAATAGTTCCGTAAGGTCATTCGCGTTTGTTGTCCATCCTCTGGTGGTGGATTTGTTTAGCAACACTATTCAGCGTGCTCATGCCAATCTGACCAAACAGACTCTTTTATACACCTCTGATGAAGGCTTCGGCGAGATTGATCTCTTGTTCACGATCGAGTCACCAGACTTCCTGACATTCGTTTGCCCGCAATACAAAATTGATGATAAGCGGTTCGCATCGATCATCTCCCGTGTTGATCGTTGGATGCAAGATCGCTTCATAACAACCATTATATGTTCTTGCGATGATGAAGAGGCAGGACAATACATGACGAGCGAACTGATAGGCGACCTGAGACGTATATCGTCTCAGGTGGTATGGGTAAGTGACGGTCATGATCTGAAAGAGGTCCTGACTGCGCTGCGTTTTTTTCCTTAGTTGCTAATTTTTTAGGAAGCCCAGCGCGCGTTTGAAGGCTAATTCGGCTGACTTTTGATTGTAGCGATCGTCCCGGGTGTTATTGAAAAATGCATGTCCTGCACCTTCGTAAATATGTGTTTCGTGTGCGATACCGCTTTGACTAAGTGCGTTGAGATAGTCTTCACGCCCCGCGTTAATTCTGTCATCATTTTCAGCATAATGAAGTTGTAGGGATGCTCGGATACTGGGAATTTTTGACGGGTCTGGTGCGGTACCGTAAAACATTACGGCTTTTTCTAATTCTTTAAGTTGAGTCGCGCAATGATTGACCACACCGCCGCCCCAGCAAAAACCAAGTATCGACTGCGCATTGACCTTTGTTACTGATGACAAGCTACTGAGCCAATATTTACTAATCTCAGCGACCTGATCACGTGAAATATTTTTTATTCCTGCGATATTGGTATCCACATCACTGACCGAGCCACCGATGGGCGACAGGTAATCGGGTGCGGCTACAGCAAAACCCTCACTGGCAAACCGGTTCGCCACATCGCGAATGTGGTCATCGAGACCACGATTTTCATGAACAATGATCAGGCATCCATGAGGTTCTTCAGGTACAGAAACGTGTGCTTTTAATTCCATGTACGTTCTCCTATATGTTTGTCATTAAATGTGTAAGAGACCCAGCGATAAAGGGTATTGGAGCAGCAACAACACATCGGATCATTAAGAACCGAGGTCCTGCCAGATGTGTTTCGTAAATTAAAATCCTGTGGATTGCGAAGATGCACCACGCGGTTATGAAGGCCACCATAGCCGCTGGTGCCGCGCCGGAGCCGGCTAATGTTGCGGCTGTGGTGAAGGCAACCGCAGGCCCGGCTGGGACCAACATACCCGCGAAACCGCCATAAAGAATTGGCAGCCAGCCGGCGTCTTCCCCTAAATGTGTTGAGATCAGATCTGCTGGGATTATCTGCAATAGGAAGCCGGTACCGATAACCACGAGAATCATACGGGGCAAAAACTGAGCGATTTGTTGTTTGAAACGCTCATAGGCTTTCGTTATTGAACCATCATTGCGTTCTCTTGCTTTGTATCCAAGGATTAAAAGTAAAACGACAAGGATTAAAAGAGACGGACTCATCATGGCTGTTTCTCATCCTCGTACTTACCAAAGATCCAGGCAGCGAAAATTCCAGCAAAGGCGGGCAACCAGAAACCAGAGATAAACCGCAGTCCGGCTTGTTCTGTTCCCAGCAGTGGTATGTCCCATATCAATATTCGCTGGACACCCAGCATAGACCAAGCGGTTATATATGTGATGCCTATCAGGTAGCCAAGGCCACTGTTCAGGAACATATTCAGAATAGAGAAGGAGCTTGATGGTCCGCCAGGCGTCACAGCACCTAAGATCGTTGCGTACACAAGCTTTACCCAGCCTTTCCGTTTTTGAATTGTCTTTTTGAGTTTTTCTGGATCAAGCAACACCCACAGAAGGGATGCGATACCGAGAGCCATTATGATCCTTGGCAATAATCCGATTAACATTTCTTGCTGAAACGAGAGTGCTGAAAGGAATCCCCCCGTCCCCTTCAAATGATAGCAATAGTAGGCGCCAACGATACAAAAAGCCGAGTAGGCAATCATTTCGAAGGTTCTTTTCTTTGAGCGAGTTTTCTTCGGCTGTTCGTGACTCATGTCTTTATTTAAATCGGATAACGGCGGCAACTGAAATACAGTTAATACGTATACTCTTTAAATCAATAACGTTCACTCTCAAAGTGAGAAGATTTTGTTATGGGCCTAGGTGTCATTTGTTAGAAGAGCAAAGAGCAAAGATGGCATACTATTCACGGCGTATTTAGGAGAACTATATGGCTGAAAAAACTGACTTGGTTGCAGGTGGTTCCGATGGCGAAGTTGTCTGGGAAAGGTGGCAGAAGAAACGTGTCTTCGTAAGAGCTCTTGAGGGTACGTACGGGGAATTAATGTCAGAGCTATTCAGTCAGCCGAGGGTCTATCGTACTCCCGATATGCAATGGAAAGGAGGTCCACAAAACTACGGTAAGAAGGTTATTAATCCTCAGGCAGCAAAGGTGGCTCAGTCGATTGAGACTCATATCGATGTTTATGCTCCCGGTGGCTATGGTCAGAAGCACGGGCACATGAATTCGGCGGTTTTCTTTGTGTTGAAAGGTAAAGGTCATGACGTGCACGACGGTCGCCGGATTGACTGGGAGGCGGGAGACGCCTTGATTGTCGAGAACGGCTGCGTCCACCAGCATTTCAATGACGACCCAGGTGAAGAGGGTATTGTTCTGATCATGAAAGCGAAGCCGCTGTTCCTGTTCATGCACATGATTTTCCAAAAAATGGTCGAGTATCCCCCCAAGACACCGGTACCGGGTCATGAGGATTATGCTCCCCCAACGTCGCTATAAGTAGGAGTACGCGAATGTTTGTTGATCCAACTGAGAGAGCCCGGGCCAAAAATGATTCAATGTCTGCGGATTTTTATAGCCAGGCTTTGGAGGCCTCTAAAGAGTTTCGTAAAGAGTATGTGACTCGGAAAAATATTGTGAAGTCGGATGAAATGCCGATGGAGCGGTCGGCTGATGGTCTGATTAAGCACATTATCCGGGAAGAGATGAACACCAAAGAGTGCTGTTTGGATCTGTATATGCAGTTTATCGAGTCTGGAAGGGCGACCGGAACGAGTCGGCACCTATCCGAGGAAGTCGCTTTCATCATTGAGGGTGAAGGTTACGACCACCATTTCGATGTAAACTTTCATTGTGCTGATGAATTTGTATGGGAGTGGGAGACGACACCAAAAGTATTCGAGTGGAAGGCCGGTGATTTTGTTTATATACCCCCATACTGTGCTCACAAGCGCTTCAACATCTCTGAGACAGAGGCTCGAATCGTGGTGATGAACAGCCGTATGCCCAGGCTGATGGGTTTCGATTGGTTTGACCAGCTTGAACCAGCTAAAGGTTTCGAGGACTGTTGGGTCCCACCGGAAGACTAATCTTTGAGAAAGGTCGTTGGCGCGTTAAATGCGCCAACGAACTCATCAATTACTGACTTGATATTATTTTACAAACCGCCTCGTGGCGTTTTTGTGGATCGTCAATCCTTTCGAATTGTTCTTTGAGCTTAAGTGCAAGGCGTATGGAGTCGGCGATGTTGCTAAACATCCCTTGGCGCTCGTCCGACTCGTAATCCGCGGTAGTGGCTGTCATTAGTAGTTGACCCCCGAGATGGTGTATGACTTAGAACTTTAAGTATATGTTGCGAAGCACCAAAATTCAACTAAAGTATGAGTAAAAAAGAAACAAATTATTCACAGAGAATAGGACTCCATCGACGAGGGATGAAACAGTTCTTCGGCATCTAAGAGACGGCTTGATAGACACTGCGTGTGGTGATATTCCAAAAATTTATCAATGACATGACGGTTATTATGAAAACCATAAGTCCACAATTCCGGACCAAGCTCTTTGTGGACAAAGTCAATTTGCTCATCGATCAGAGGTATTGTCATTTTGCTGGCAGAGGTATCTAGAATCGCTTCCAGTGCAATCTTTCTAGCCTCTTCAAATGCCTTGTAAAGCGAGGCAGGTAACCAAGCATATTTATCCACTAGCTCTTTCTTTATCCCTACCACGTGCATGATCGGAAATATTTGCGTGTTCTGATAGTACTCAGCGACTGCCCCATAAGTATCTGGGAATAAACGCCCATAATTTGGGTTTTGGTAGAAGTTTTTTGGTGGTCTGGGCCCTATGAGTCCCTCAATCTCACCAGCTTCCATCAGGTCGTTCAGTGTGGATCCTTCTGGAGCCTCGCGATAGTCCAGACCGTCAGGTAATCTAACCTTAATTTTTTCTGGCCTTTTTGGATCGAACAGACCTCCTCGGATCCAATGAATGTCAATCTGTGGAACAGCATAATAATCCTCGAGAATTCCTCTGACCCAGACGTTAGCTGTCAGTTGATATTCTGTGACACCTAACGTCTTGCCTTTAAGGTCGCTTGGTTTAACGATGTTGGCGTCGTTACGGGTGAAAATCGCAGCATGTCTGAACGAGCGTGACAAAAAGACTGGTATCGCAATGTAAGGGAAATCAGGATCACAGGCACCAACACAGTATGAGGATAAAGATAGCTCACACACATCGAACGACTGGAATCTAAATGCACGGTAAAACATTTCTTCTGGAGAGAAGAACAAATGATTTGGATCAACACCCTCGATATTGACCCGTCCATCAGAAATTGGTCGTGTACGGTCATAGTTTCCAGTCGCGATAGTGAGGTGGAGTTCACTCATCTTTTGTTCCTTGTTTGGCTTTGTTGAATTTTTCTACCTGTCGTTTCGCAGTAATACCCTGGTCCACCCTCAAATCAATGCCGTTGATCGACACATTTGATGGGTCCGCCAGAAACCATATTGCTTTAGCGATTTCACTTGCTGTTGTGGCTCGTGTGCGGAGATTATTGTTATTTACACTTCGCTCCTTGAACGCCTCCCTAAAACTGGGGGTCAGTCTGGTCTCTACCGAGGACGGACTAACCGTATTGAATCGTATCGATGCGTGAGATGCTGCATTAACCATTGACCAAAAAATTAGAAGTTCTTTCGACAATTCATATGCCCGCGCGGGTGTAAGATTTTCAATGTCAAAGGTGCTAGCCACTTCGTCGTAAGTGCTGTCCATGAATTGGTTCAGATTCCTGATATTGTCTTCCCAGTTTGCACCAGCGCGGGATGCGACAGTTGTGACTGAGCCACTAGGTTTGATTTTCGTCAATATTTTTTCGGTAAATGANCTCGTTCCGAACCAGTTGACTNCTAGGACAGCNTTATTGGNATGACTGACNGGGGCCACACCGGCGCAGTTGATAAGNCCCTCGATATTGTCTGGGATTGTGTTCACGCACTCAGTGATCGAGGTTGGGCTCATCAAATCGAGGAACACATANTCAGTNTCTGCNNAGGGCTCTCGGTCGCANGGAATGGTTGATACNCCGTTTTCCTTNAGGAGCTCGTTCGTGGCTTTACCTATNCCGTTTGTTGCTCCAGTAACGACTATGNTTGGGGNNGGTGAAGCGCTCATTAGACCTCGCCTNCCAGNTTATCTCTCAGTTTCTCTAGCGCCGTCTTCAGATGAAAAATTTCGTTTGTGTTGAGGTCTTTCAANGGNCGATCNTTTACGGCTTTNGCAACGGGAATCAGCGTTGATCTGAGCGCTCGACCTTTGTCGGTCAGCTTGATGGTCATCTTCCGTCGATCATCTGAGTCCCTTTTCCGGGTGAGTAGGCCCTGTTTTTCCATCCCGGCAAGCGCGGTAAAGGTCGTTGATTCTTTCATGCCAACCGCATTCGCAAGCTCGCGCTGCGTAATTTGATCCTTTTCCCAGAGGACCCTTAAGAAATGATATTGGCCGATTAGGATGCCGTGCACTGCGATCGCATTTTGTAGGTCTCGTGTATAGATCCGNGTTATTTCACGGGCNAGNTANGCAATCGACTGGTCAGTAGGGAAAGTCGANAGGTNATTTGGTTCGCCTTGCGTCTTGTCTGACATTTTNGTATTNACCATCCTAGTATGCTGATTGANGAACGATAGATNAGGGANACCGCNATGAGNCCTAACGTAATCATCACAGCTCTTTCAAACAATANTTCCGAAACTCTCGATCTNGTTCTNTCACCAAGCCAAATTCCAATCAGCATAGGCAAGCAGATCGCGAATGAGCCGATCAGTTGNGTCCAGCTGAATGATCCGAGTATAGCCAAGCCGCCGTACATGGGAAGGAAACCTCCGAGATACAATAATGCGATGGCTTTCACGAAATCGTCCTTCTTCAGATTTTCAAGTGACGATAAGTAAAGAACCAACAGCGGCCCAACGAAGGAGGTGGTGCCCCCAACAACACCGGCNGCNACGCCACCAATNGGTCCACTGATCGATTCTTGTTTTGGTNGGATCCTCAATTTCCATCTCGTCGTCCGCAATATGATATTGATCAGAACGATGAGGCCGAGACAAATTTTGAGCACGTCTGAATCCGCGCTGACCAGAACCTGCACGCCAATGCTTACCCCGATGATTTGCCCAATTCCTAGCGGCCAAAATCTTTTGATGTACTCGAAGCTCTTNCGAGAAAATTTAGCTTGGTAAATATTAGACGCCAGAACCGGGACAGCCATCATTGGGATCACACTGAGTAGTGGCATGAACAACGCCANTAGGGGTGTGGCAAAAAGAGGCATCCCGAACCCAAGGAATCCCTTGATCAAACCGCCGAGAAACACGATGAGAGTGATCGCGAGAAGCGCTTCAAAAGACAGCGACACCAGTGCGTCCATTAGTTTGCATCCCNCATCAATTTGATCACCNACATTNCCCAGCTTCGTTGACGATTAGATACCTAAGTAGTAGCGTTCTGCAAGTNNACTATTTTAATAATAAAAACTGATCTAGCTTACGGGGCATTTATGCTGAAACTGACGTTTGCCTGCCANGACTATGACCACGTTCGAGATATTTTTGAGCCNGAGGTAATCACNGAGGGGATAGAGCTAACGCAACTCAAGCTTCCGGTTGAAGAGATTTTTTTTAGATTTATCAAGTTCGGAGAGTTTGAAATCTCTGAGCATTCTTTCGCCAAATATGTCAGCCTCAGATCCAAAAATCAGGCCCGTGGTGTGGCCATCCCGGTATTTCCGTCGAGGGTTTTTCGTCATTCAGCAATCTATGTCCGAACAGATTCAGCAATCAAACATCCGAAAGATCTTGAAGGTTGCCGGATCGGAATACCAGAGTGGGGCCAAACTGCGGGGGTCTATGTGAGAGGCGCNCTTGCAGACCAGTTTGACNTCGATTTANGCTCNATAANNTGGATACANTCGGGTGTCCATCAGCNNGGTAGGTCTGAAAAGGTGAAGTTTAATCTNCCGAAATGGGTCAATCTCCAGCNNGACACAGACCATAATCTCNACGATCTGCTTCTTTCGGGCGCAGTNGANGCGGTGATCACGGCTCATCCCATTCAGTCCTTNAAAGACNAGGATCCTCGGATCGCAAGGATGTTTGATGANCCGCGTGACGTAGAGCNNGATTATTTTGAGAAAACCCAATGTTTCCCGATCATGCACACGATTGTTATNCGNGATGATGTATTGAATGAAAANCCNTGGGCCGCTCAAACAATTTACAAAGGNCTCGATCAGGCGCNGAGAACGCTGTGTGACACGCCTCTCGGATGCAACGGCCTCGGCGATTCCTATGCCATGGATTTTTTCAGCATTGAGGGACTCACGAAGTTTATATGGTGATCATGATATCTGGGCCTACGGCATCGAGGAAAATCGCGCGACCCTCGAGACTTTTATCAGGTATTGTTTTGAACAGGGTATCGCAGACAGTTTAATGTCNCCGGAGGCTCTTTTTTTTGAAAATACNTTCGAGTCATTTAAGGTCTAAGAGATGAGTTTTGGNGGTTTTTTTAGCTCTGGGTATACGCGTAGACCTGAGGGCAAGATTGGATACTTGCTGACCATTTACGGTGCTGGCTTTATTCTTTGGTCTACCTANGCTGCAGTTTTTTCTCGTCTAGATGCGTTGGTCCTTGTGACACTTTTTTTGTCNTTTATGTTGGTCTTGGTGTTCTCCACGATCGCTGCGAGCTCCGAGCCTTCGCCTACTGGAGAATCCTCTGTTCCAGCCTACGACTGGATTTTTGTTATCGCGAGCATTGCTTGCGGTTTTTATTTCGCTGTTAACTCCGAGGCGATTGCGACACGGATCACCCTTTTGGATCCACTGTCAACGGTCGATATCGGGTTTGCCACAATATTGATCGTGCTATGTCTGGAGGTTTGCCGGAGAACTGTCGGACTATTGTTGACAGGTATAGTGATAGGCTTCATGGCATACAACCTATACGGACACGTATTGCCAACACCTTTCGGTCATGGGTATATCAGTTACGAACATTTCCTGGACATCATGATTTTTACGACCGATGGGTTGTTTGGCACACCGTTAAGGGTGGCAGCTACCTATGTTCTTTTGTTTGTCCTTTTCGGTACGTTTTTGGCCAACGCTGGGGGCGGCGAGTTCTTTAATAATTTGGCTGCCTCTGTTGCTGGGGCTCGTGTCGGGGGTCCCGCGAAGATAGCTGTGGTGTCTTCCGGATTATATGGGACGATCTCTGGTAGCCCAACTTCGGACGTGGTAACCACGGGCTCGATCACGATACCGATGATGAAAAAAATTGGCTATCCGGCAACTGTCGCTGGGGCTGTGGAGGTGGCTGCCTCGACCGGGGGTAGCATTTTACCGCCAGTGATGGGTTCGGCAGCATTCATAATGGCAGAGTATACCGGNATNCCNTATNTAGAGATCGTTGTGGCATCAACGATTCCTGCGATGCTGTATTACTTTTCGGTNTACTCGCAGGTCCACTATACCTCTGTCCGTTTGGGTCTGAAGGGGTTAGACAAGAGTGCNGTCCCACCACTCTCCGAAACAATGAAAAACGGGGGATTATTTTTGGTTCCTNTNGCGGCAATTGTTTGGGCNTTATTTGANGGGTANAGCCCGACGTTTGTTGCATTATTTGGTGCNGTAGCCGTTATTGGCATNTCATTCATCAGAAAGCAGACCAGANTGTCNCCCAAGCGNNTCTTAGAAAGTCTCGCCGAGACCGCTAANCGGNTGGCTCCTGTGGTAGGTGCGTGCACAGCGGCTGGGTTTGTGATCGGTGGTATAACCATGACAGGGCTCGCNGCGAAACTGTCAGCTCTGGTTTTTCTGATGACNGGTAATCTAGTGTGGTTAACNCTCNTCGTCGCGGCNATTATGACGATTATTCTGGGTATGGGTATGCCAACCGTCAGCTCCTATATTCTGGCCGCNGTCCTGATNGGGCCATTATTGATTAAGCTAGGTATTCCAGANATGGCCGCACACNTGTTTTTATTGTATTACGCAGTGCTGTCAGCGATTACACCACCCGTGGCGGTAGCTGCTTTTGCCGCNGCTTCGATNGCCAATGANAATCCTATGAAGATCTCGTTTAAGGGTGTTCAGTTTGCGGTAGGCGCATTTNTGCTNCCNTTTTTCTTTGTGCTTGACCCGGCGCTACTCGGTGANGGTTCAGTGTTAGANNTTATTTGGGCAACAGTCAGAGCCGTGCTGGCGTTTGCACTGATTTCAGTGGCNTCGGCTGGCTGCTTTATGAGTCCCCTAANAGNGCANCAACGNCTGATCGCATTCACNACCGTTATACCGTTACTAGCGCCNCANCTTGGGTACCAAACTCTTGGAACTATCGCTGGTATTGGAATTTTGTTTTGGTTCTGGTTTAACGGCAGAANTAATGTNNANANNGTGTAGAANAGCTACACNNTAATAATAAGGAGCGATTATGCTTACCATGAAAAATACCATTAAAGCCGCAGTTGTAGGGGTCTGTATTGGTCTCGGTTCGATGAGTGCGGTTGCAAAAGATAATTATATAATGGCAGGAGCCAGCCCTGGTGGGCTGTGGTCGCTTCTAGGGGCCGGAGTAGATAAGGCCATGCGGGCCAGCCACCCTAACGCGACGGTTACATACCAAACGTCTGGTGGTGGATTCGCAAATGCCGCACAAATAGCTTCAAAAAAAGTAGATTTTGGTCTGATGCATGACGCTGAGGCGAAAATCGCAGCTCAGGGCGGTGCTCCATATAAAGCGCCGATCTCTAACCTTCGGGCCCTCGCCGTCATGTACAACTTCGCTGCGTTTCAGCCGATGGTGACCAAGAGTTTTGCGGACAAGTATGGGATTACTTCTTACGAGGATTTGAAGGCAAAGAAAGCGCCTGTCAGGTTGATCATAAACAAGAGAGGAAATATTGCGCACAATCAAGCTGTTGAGGTCTTGGCTGCTTATGGAATTTCATTGAAGGATATCGAGTCTTGGGGCGGTAGCATCCAGTACTCAGGATCAAAGGGCTCGGTTGAGCTGATGAAAAATCGGCAGGCAGATATGGTCATGAATAATATCTTCGTAGGCCATTCTTCGATTCGAGAGGTTCTGAACTCGATGCCTATGGTGATGATGCCGGTCTCACAGGCGGTGAGGGATAAAGTGAGCTCTGCTATGGGTACTGGCCAGATGGTGATACCTGGGAAGGCATATGACATTTTATCAGCAGACCACCCGACCCTTGCCCTGACCGCGATGTTGGTGATTAA
>PAWX01000005.1 GCA_002714245.1 Gammaproteobacteria bacterium
CCGAACCCGAAGCCGAAGCCGAAGCCGAAGCCGAAGCCGAAGCCGAAGCCGAAGCCGAAGCCGAAGCCGAAGCCGAAGCCGAAAACAAAGAGAAACCCAAATAATGGACTTTTCAGTAGTCGTAGATTCGGTCTGTTCGGACCTTAAAAGTCCCGCCCCTGAGCGAACAGGCACCCTTGTTCGTGTCGTCGGAATGACACTCGAGGCGCGTGGAATTTTGGCGCCGGTTGGGGCCCTCTGTAGGATCGAGACTGCAAATCATGAAAGTTTCGATGCAGAAGTCGTCGGTTTTCATGACGAGATCTTGTATTTAATGCCCTTCACAGATCCGTCTGGTGCAGGTCCTGGCGCGCGCGTAAGGCTGTTGAGCTCAACAGCTAGAGCTTCTATTGGAGACGCTCAACTCGGTCGAATTTTGGATGGGCTCGGACGGCCCCTAGACGGCAAGCCAGCACCCATTGCAGACAAGTTATTAGGGCTCCAGGGTCTGATCATTAACCCGATGGAGAGAGGCGCCATTGAGACTACTTTAGATGTGGGTGTCAAAACAATTAATGGCCTTTTGACACTTGGCCGTGGCCAGCGTGTCGGTTTGATGGCGGGGTCTGGTGTTGGTAAAAGCGTTCTATTAGGCATGATGACGAAATACACCAACGCCGATATCGTTGTGATTGGCTTGATTGGTGAGCGAGGGCGGGAAGTCAAAGAGTTCATCACTGAGACTTTAGGACCTGATGGTCTAGCCAAGTCAATTGTGGTTGCGTCACCTGCGAATGAGTCTCCGGTATTACGATTACGTGCCACACTTCTCGCCCACTTGATGGCTGAGTATTGGAGAGATCAAGGCAAGAATGTTTTGCTCTTAGTCGACTCGATGACGCGAGTTGCGCATGCACAGCGAGAAATTGGTTTAGCAGTAGGGGAGCCGCCGACATCAAAAGGTTATCCGCCCTCTGTTTTTGCTTTATTGCCCAAGTTGATCGAGCGCTCGGGTGTAGGTCGACATGGTCATGGCTCAATTACTGCCATTTATACTGTGCTGGCGGAAGGCGATGATCGGTCGGATCCAATTATCGATATCACGCGTGCATCGCTTGATGGTCAGGTAATGCTATCACGCGAGCTTGCTGATGCAGCTTTTTATCCTGCAATTGATCTAACAGGCTCAGTCAGTCGTCTTATGAACCAGCTTATGGCACCAGATCAGTTAGAAAAAGCAAATTATTTCAGACGCTTATGGGCGCTTTACCAGCAAAATAAGGACTTGATTCAGGTTGGCGCTTATGAGCATGGAGTAAATCCTGAACTTGATGAAGCGATTAAAAAAAGACCATTTTTCGAAGCTTTTATGCAGCAGGATGCCTCCGAACGGTTTGATATCGATGCTACTCAAACTGCTTTGAATAAGGTGGTGATATGACGTGTTGGGATATCTTGGAAAAACGTGCGAGGACAGAACGGGATAAAGCTGTTGAAGCTATCTCTGAAGTTCGAGGTAGACTCGAAGAGCAGCAGACGCTTTGTGAACGGGTTCAGAAAATAGCCGAACAGTATCAGGAGAAAATTAAAGCGACCCAGGGATCAGCTACGCAATTTGGTGATATCCAGCTATATCGAACCTCTCTAAAGGATATGCAGCATGCAGTGGGCTCCATCCGCAGGGAGATCGCGATACTAGAGTTGGAGCTCACCCGGAAGAAGAGCCTGTTAACTCAGGTTGAGATCGAGCGACAAAAATATCAAAAGCTCGTCGAGCGCGAGAAAGAGAGGGTAGCAAAAGCAGTCGCACGCCAAGAAGCGCGAGTATTAGATGAAATTGGCGGACAACTCCACTACCGGAAATCAAAACTGGCCTAAACATTGCTCATATCTTTCTAGGTTTATTTTGAAAGGACTAAGTCGGCAATGTCGTCTGCTTCAAACATCACTATTTCTCTGCAATCAACTGCGTCTTCGAAAGGTATTGACGTTAAAAATTCCCCTGAAAATAGGGGATCAGACGATGATATGTATGAGGATGGTTTTGATAGAGCGCTAGAGAAAGCAAGCTCGGATCAGTTACCTGGGACCGGCAAAAAGTTGCCGCAGGGGGATTCTATGAGCAGAGAAANATCANTCGATNTCNANTTGCGTGAGAATCANTCNAATCTTTTACAGAGCTACNCCGCGGGNAAGCTTAATCTNATTACAGTGGCCGAAAATAGCTCNGCGGTGTCAGATGACTCNCTTGTCACATTTATGCAGGATCAGGCNTTCTCNAGAGCTGAAATTATGCAGTTGTTTGTGGCNAANACNGAGGAANACNCAACAANGACNCAGTCGACAGTTGATTGGCTAAANNNTAGGGATGGAGAAGTNNTTTCAGCNGACNCGGAGGNGATNGATTCTGTANTAAACATCGCCGGACTGANGCCAAAGAATTTGGCTGAAGCNTTAGCTGNTCAAATAGTCGAACCACAGATTTCNGCCAAAACNTCCANAATTNTCGAGGTGTTAGCCATAAAAGANNTTTCGCGNCNGTTAANAGTGAAANTGGCTTCNGAATCGTCAGATCAAATGGCTATTAAANTCACTGATCTNATGCCGTCATCCATGAAAAATCCTNCTGGTAGTTCGNTATCTAATCNTGGAGGATCAACNGATTCGGGTTCATTTTNNCTGAGTCAGTTTGATGGCAATAATCTTTCAGAGATTTCTCANGGATCNGAAACACAAGAATTTAGAGAGTTNCTTGCTGANCACCTGAGGCGTGCTGAATCCNTGCGAGGATTGACGGATAAGCTTGGTAATATGATTGCTCGTCAAATTGCCGGTCAAATTGGTCGTGGTCGATGGAGCTTGGAGATCGCTATGCATCCCGCTGAATTGGGCTCGATCGAAATTGAAATGGAAATGACCGAACGAGGCCTGGAAGCGAACTTTAGAGCAACNCAATCAGTGACGCGTGATCTTTTNATGGAATCAATGCCGCGCTTAAAAAGTTGGTTTGAAGAAGGTGGCATNGATGTTGCATATACNGGATTGACTCAAGATTCTGGGGCAAAGAATGGCGAAAAATCGACACAAGNGCAAAANACTCNNTCNGACGTCCAGACCACAGAATCTGAAGATTNGTCCGATTTAACTGATAATCAGTTNANGAATGATGGANTAACAAGATTAGATATACGNGTTTAGTGAAGGGGATTCAGCATGGCTGACGAGCAGATTGAAGAAGAAGAAGGCGGTGGCAAGAAAGGTGGTCTTGTAAAGATCATCATGCTAGTGGTCGGTGTTGTTCTTGTGGTTCTATTAACCATCGGANTGACANTATATTTCACTGGATTCTTCGATCCAGGCGCAGAAGAAGTNGCTGAAGAGCAGATTAGTGCNCTTGAGACTGAGGCGGCAGAGGCNGCGGAAGAGGTTGCACAGCAACCCGCAAAAATTCAACTTGAGGCGCCTGCNGTTGAGAAATTTGAGACTGTTTACTATGAACTTGAACGTGAGTTCCTNGCNAATGTCGCGAATTCTCGTAAAGTCATGCAGATCAAGCTAGCAATCATGACTCACTATGATGANCAAGTGATTTCAAATATAGAAAAGCACACATTTGCTATTCGCTCGTCGATACTAGACATCATGCGACAGGTAACCGAGCAAGATGTTGCCCAGACGGACTTCCGGACTAATATGGCTGAAGANATTCGGTTAGCGATGAACGCCACTCTTGAGGAGTTTGAAGATTTTGGTGGCATTGANAAAGTGTATTTNTCTGAATTNATCGTGCAGTAACTAGGGGACTATCATGGCTGAGAGTCTGTTAACACCAGAAGAACTCGANGCGCTTGCCGAGAGCGTTGATNCCGGGGANCTAGAAACAGATACCGGTTTCAATATGCAGGCTCGAGTGGTNAAGCATGATCTTGCATCTGANGATTCAACNCTTGGTGTAAATCTTTCATCGATCGATATGATNAATGAGCGGTTTATTCGNATGTTTCGTCTAGGGNTATTAGATGTATTAAGAACAAGNCCACGGATTAATCCAGCGCGTGTGCGCATAATGAAGTTTGGTGATTATCTCCCCGATCTGAAGGCACCTCTGTCGGTCACTACNGTTCGAACNCCCCCGCTTCGTGGNTCNTCTATGGTTTTGATTGAGCCCAATATTATCTTCTCTGCANTAGATAACTTTTTTGGTGGATTCGGCCGNGGGATTGGTGCTTTGCCACCTGGTCGATTATTCACGCCGACCGAGACGCGTATTATCAAGATGATGTTGGACCAGCTGTTCATGTCGTTACAAGAGGCATGGGCGCCATTGATGCCAGTTGAAGTCGAAACAGTCAGTTCTGAGATCAACCCACAGTTTGCNCAAATTGTNGATGAAAATGACCTAATTATTTTATCGCGTTTCGAAGCCGANCTCGGCGATGAGGTCAAAGGGTTTATCGATATTGTTTATCCNTATGCNGCATTGAAACCATTCCGTGAGTTATTAAGGAGNCGATTGCAAACGGGTGATGGTAATGAAGAGTCNGACCGNTTGTGGCTCGCAAATATGGAACTAGCNTCTGGCGATGCNCANCTTCAGGCAAAAGTGGAACTCGCCAAAATGAAAGTTCCCNTTCGTGACTTTGAGAATTTNGAGGAGGGTCAGGTGCTCTTCTTNAAGAAACCAGATTATGCGCGTTTGATTGTGAATGATGTGCCGATCTTCGAATCCNCTGTAGGAACGCATGGTACGCAAGTAGCGATAAAAATCGAAAATCCGATCAAGCCTGAAGAGACAAATGAATAAGTCGATCCGACTGATGGAGGTGGATTGTGAGTGAATTTGAAGCAGATGACGCTTTAGAAAAAGAGGATTCAGCGGGTGCTGAAGAGTTGACGGAGGAGAATNAGGAAAAAATTCCTTCGAAAATGAACCGAGAAGTTATTGAAAACATTCCCGTTACCTTAGCGATAGAAGTGGGCCGCGCGTCATTAAAGATTCGTGATTTGATGCGTTTGACNCAGGGTAGTGTGGTTGAATTAGACCGTCTTGCTGGGGAGCCCCTAGATATNGTTGTAAATGATACAGTTGTAGCTCAGGGAGAGGTGGTTCTGGTGAACGACCGGTATGGTGTTCGCTTGACGCAGGTAATTTCAGCGGCTGACCGGATCAAGAACCTCTAAGCACAAAAATTGCGGAGGTTTTGATTGGANTACATTGACTGGGTTTCTTTTGTATTAAGCTTTNTGTTCGTTATTGCGTTGTTGGGTGCAACGCTTTGGGGACTCAAGCGTTTTGGCAGGATGCAGTTACAGAACAGAGCTGGCCAATCTTCGATTAAAGTCATTGACACATTTAGCTTAGGCGCTAGACAACGTATCATGTTGGTTGAAGCAGATAACCAAAGGATACTGGTGGGTGTTTCTCCACAAGCTATGTCTGGTCTCGGCCAATGGCCTAAGGATCAAACACCGGAATTTTCAGACTTGCTCCGCGACGCCGGGGATCCGGCGGAGCATTCTCCGTGATTAAATTCTNNANCCTGCTGTCTTTNTTNGCCACACCAGCNCTTGGTGANGCGCTTCCGATAGTTACCGTGACTGAAGAACCAGGTGCGACNCAATANAGNCTNACACTTCAATTACTGGCTCTAATGACCTTATTGTCAGTTCTTCCGGCGATGCTACTTGGGCTTACTTCTTTTGTACGAATCATCATTGTACTNTCACTGCTACGGCAGGCACTCGGTACCATGCAAACACCACCTAACACAGTGCTNGTAGGGATTGCCTTATTTTTGACGTTTTTTGTGATGGCTCCGGTTTTTAATAGTGTTTATGACACCGCCATCCTTCCATTTTTAAATGAGGAAATATCGATCGAGGCAGCTATAGCCGCCGCTGANGTTCCTGTTCGTGGNTTTATGTTGAATCAAACGCGACAGGAGGATATTGGNATGTTTGTAGAGATCGTCGGGATGGANGCGATACCGGCTCCGGAAGAGGTTCCATTTTCAATCTTGGCACCAGCATTTATAACTTCTGAGTTAAAGAGCGCGTTTGTCATCGCGTTCATGATCTATATTCCATTCATTGTGATCGATCTAATTGTNGCNAGNGTGTTGATGTCGATGGGCATGATGATGTTGTCACCNATGATGATTTCNATGCCATTCAAGTTAATGTTGTTCGTNTTGGTGGATGGTTGGACACTGGTGGTAGGTTCGCTAGCCGCAAGCTTTGCGATGCCNTAGGAGGATTCTATGTTAGATACTGCATTGGTTATTGATCTTGGCAGNGAAGCGCTTTGGGTGGCCGTANTGATCGCGGGCCCTTTGCTTGGTATCGCTTTGATTGTCGGTTTGATAATAGGAATTATTCAGGCGGCGACTTCAATTAACGAGATGACACTCTCTTTTATTCCAAAAATTGCCGCTTTGGTTGCAGTACTAGTTCTCTTCGGTTCTTGGCAGGTATCGGTAATCGTTGACTTTACTCGTAAACTATATGAGCGAATACCCACTCTATTTTTCTAGGTGAATTGATGGAGCTCTTCGTTGCAGATTTGATTGAGCGGTTCTACACAGCGCTTTGGCCTTTNCTGCGTATCGGNGCGATGTTNATCGCGGTNCCTGTTCTATCCATTGACGCGGTGTCTGTTCGGATCAGGGTTATATTGACACTCGCATTAACGCTAATGATCTATCCGTTAGTTGATTGGCCCACTATTGACCCAGTTTCCGCGGCAGGTTTGTCGGAAATCGTTAATCAGATTTTGATCGGGGTCTTGATGGGATTTTTTCTGCAAATCGTTACGGCTGCGGTCGTGGTAGCAGGACAGGCTATCGCAAATTCGATGGGTTTAGCGATGGCTACCATGGTAGACCCGGGCATTGGTACGGTCCCATTGATGTCCCAATTTTTGCTGATACTTGGAACACTCATTTTCTTGGGTGTCGGTGGCCACATATTGATGATAGGGATCCTATTACGGAGTTTTGAGACGTTTCCGGTGGGAGTGGCATTTATCTCCGGGGCAAATTTCACGGCGTTAGTCGAGTGGAGCGCTATGATTTTCCTTGGAGGGATGCTTATGGCTCTTCCGGTTTTGGTAGCGCTCCTTTTGGTTAATATAGGGGTCGGGGTAATGACTCGGGCAGCGCCGAGTTTGAACATTTTTGCGGTCGGTTTCCCTGTATTTTTTTTAACGGGATATGCTGTCTTAATCCTTTCGATGGCGGGGATTGGTGCGCGTATCCAGTGGCTTTGGATGGAAGGNATTGAACGCGTGAAAGACTTTGTTTTGGTTCCAGGGGTTCTGTGATGGCTGAAGATACGCCGGAAGAAGAAAAAACCGAAGAGCCTACCGCTCGGCGCNTAGAGAAGGGGCGNGAGGATGGAGAGGTACCGCGCTCTCAGGAACTCNNNGTTGCNGCTGTGATGATNAGNNCAATGNCNGCNCTTTATTTGATGGGTGGATGGCTGATNGGTAATCTCGCAGATATCTTTGCGTCTGGATTTATNATTGAACGACGTGAAATTTATTCTGAAAACCTNGGNATGNNNCAATTTGCAGATATTGGNACGGAATCATTTTTCCTGATTATTCCNCTTTTNATCCTCACCCTCGTTGTAGCGATTCTGGCATCCTCAGCGATGGGCGGACTGAACTTTGCTTGGAAAGCCATAACTCCGAAGGGCTCTAAGCTAAATCCATTGAATGGTTTTAAGCGGATGTTCGGNTTGAANGCNTTGGTCGAACTCACGAAGTCGATCTTGAAATTTTTCCTNGTTGCCNGNGTCTTAGCATATTTCGTNTATGACTTTGCCGATGAACTTGTCGCTNTATCTGGCATGGCTATTCAGCCAGCNCTTATTGCGGCAGGTGAAATGATCGGGCTGACAACCCTTGTTGTAACNGCGACGCTNGTTTTGATCGCNGCGATCGATGTACCTTTTCAGGCTTTCGAATTNAATAAACGCATGCGTATGACCAAGCAAGAAGTCAAAGACGAATATAAAGATATTGAAGGACGTCCAGAGGTAAAGGCTCAAATTCGTCGCAAACAGCGTGAAATGGCTGAACAGCGTATGATGGAACANGTTAAAGAAGCAGATGTTGTTATTACGAACCCNGAACANTTTTCTGTCGCTTTGATTTANGACCCAGAATCTGATGGCGCCCCCGTAGTTGTTGCAAAAGGNCTCGATCATCTTGCGCTTAGAATTCGGAATGAAGCCAAGGAGCATGGCGTGGTGCAAGTTGAAATAGCCCCGCTGGCGCGTGCACTCTATTTCACTACTGATATTGATTCTACAATCCCAGAAGAACTTTATTATGCGGTTGCCCAAGTGATTGCTTATGTATTTAGTCTGGCAAGCGTCCGCCGTGACGGGCAAACTGCTGGCAAACCTGATCCTGAAATTCCACCGAATTTCCGCTTCGACGCTGAAGGTAACCCGGAATAATGAAAGGTATGCAAAGTCATGTTTGACGATCTTCCCGCAAAACTCTGCCAGGACAATGGAGAAATATTTTTCCGGGACTCTGATATCACACGTTTTCAACGCGTCTTTGATGCAGTTGTTGATAATTCGCAACATTTGTTGGTGACGAGTCACTTCGATGGCGTGATTGATCATTACGGCAAGATGATGCTGAACCGTTTGAAAATGCGCTCAGGTCTGGCTGTGGAAACTTACATGCCAGCGAGTACGGAAGCTCTGGTAACCCGTTTCAATGAACTCGTGGATTCGATGTCGGTTGAGGAGGCGCGTGGAGAAAACGAGTCAGAAGCACCTGGGCGGATTATCGTGGTGAATGATCTGAAGGCGATTGATAGTGACGGATGGGCTTTATTNTCACGTATGGTCACNGACTTTCCTGGACTTAAAATGCGTTTGGTATTNCTCTTGGATCGATTACCNTCTGCCGTGGAAAAAGCGCTTGATCGGTTAGGATCGCGACTGATCCGCTGGGAAGTCGANCCACCAACCACAGAAGAGCAACTCANTCTCCGNAAAGCGGGCATGGCGGAGGGCCTCGAGTTCCAAGTTGAACGGGTTTTATCAAGAATAAATCAAACTGTCTCACAGCACTTGGAGCCGAGCCTATCAGGTGATGAAGTATCAATTTCTTTGCAGGTTGACGTTGACGAGGCTCTTGGTGTTGCGTCCGAAGCTGGTGAGCGTGAGGCTGATGACATGCGAGCCCTTTTTGAAGAGGAAGAGTCAACCCAGAAACGAGGCAAANTCGGTCCTATTCTTNTTNTTATGANTGATGGTGNTNTTAGGTACGNNAATGGCNGGTTTTGTGAGTCCTGAGATCGGACAACAGATAGATCGTGNGCTTCAATTCGTTGGTTTNGAGACAAGTGTTTTTACNCGTAAAGACCGCGGACAGTCCGTTATTGATGCTGCTTACNATCCCTCGGTACAAACGACACCNCAATTNCCGANTNCTGAGGANANNGAAGNGNCACAACCACCCGNCCCGTCNCCANTAGGANATGAATTAACGGATGAGCAAGCGGCCCGGAAGGAACTCGCGACTGAGATTGCACAATCGGTAAACGTTGTAGATGAAANAACGCAAGAGGTAACAGATGCANCAAATCTNTCAGAAACCGAGATTCAGGCNCGNTCNTCTGATCCGGCCACCGAAGCTGGAGAAACCGACACANCNNNAACGGTAACGGANGAACCAATAGCCTCNTCACCTGACNNAACTGCCGTGGTNTCGATACCCAANGATCCGGCTATTGAACTTATNAAAAATGCTCAAGNCCAAAATCAATTCGTNCAGCACATCGTTCTTGCTTCAAAGGTACGCGCAGAAGCTTGGANAACNACNCAAANNGGTTTAACCAAAGCANTCGTNGTGCCTATAAAAGTNAATGGTAAGACTCGNTATGCTGTAGTGAGCGGTCCGTTCCAAAACCGNGCAGAAAGCCAANTNTANATTCAAGGATTAGGTACTANTGCCGATTACTGGGTGAGAACAGCGGGCTCACTCCAGAGGATCCTGCAAGACGGGGAGTAAACAGGTGTCTGGCGAACTTTTCCGACAGGATGGNAAAAGTAAAGGTGAGCGTGCGGTTGTTCAGGGAAAAGATGGGTCCAAGCTGANTCGTAAANCCNNTGATGGCGCTTCNGTCGGTGAGNNAGCNGAAAAACAACNANATGAGGGTCCAGTGATCGATGTGGATTCTTATAATGATCGTTTCGAGCGNGNAGAGCCGGGNGAGCGCCAATATAAAGATTTNGANTCTGAGGCTNTGATCCCAAANATNGCNGCCCACTCTACTGCTGANGCCTTGAAAGCTGAGATTGATGAGATTGCNTCGTTAGAGCCTATAGCNTGGGATTTACCGNCCTGGCGCTCTGCTCAATTAAGTCGGGAANTTTTAGAGAANCTTTCCAAGACAATTGATCAGCTTAAAGTCGTGATGAAAGCGTCCGATTCNTTGAGTGGNCAGGTNAACGGCTTGTANGAAGTCGAAAAATCGTTCAGGGCCGAGGGAAGNGACGGAACATTCGCTGAAGATCAAACGGAAGAGACANAAGATGAGTGAGAATGAGACACCAAAAGACGAGGATCTNAACGAAGAGGCCTCNTTAGAAGAGAATTCTGNGTCAGTTGATGNNGCTGAAGANTCTNTCGANATCTCANATGANGNTGCTGAGGGGCNAGACGAGGGAAATCAGGAANCAGTNAGTGACGNTNCAGTTGCAGCNGCAGATGCCACNCTGGCNGAAGCGATTCATTTAGCAGACGAGCTNGTAAAAACNCGAATTGAGAAGATTCATGAGGCTGGTGAGCGNTCNGTCACTCAGGCAGTCCAGTCCATGGAAACTTTGATGGGGTCAGTACTGGATTCGGCAGAAGCGGCTACCAAAGCATCAGCAACNGCTAATNTGTCNACTGGAAATTTAGTNAAGGCTGCGCGAAAACTTGATGANTCGTCNTATCGAAGNTCCAAAACCTCNACAATAGTGCTGTCGGTAGGTGGTGCGATGTTGTTTATTTCAGTTGCTGTGTTTGGTTTCATGGCTGCGCAATTATCCAAACGGTCAGCCGATCTCGAAAGTATGGTCCTNGCTGTAGGAAAACGGGTNGTTGAAATGAATGTAGGNCTTGAGCAATTTCAAATNATNAATGANTCNATNGAGCANNTACGTTTTACACAAGAAGCNTTTCGTGATGCNCAGATTNAGTTAACNGAGCGCATGAANGAACTTAANGGATCNNTNCAAATTGTTCAAAATGAACTGCCCGCGAAAGCAGCTGAGTCCGTTGGTCGTCAAAGTGAAGCGTTTACAGCAAGGGTTGGTGAAGTTGAAACGCAAATCAAGTCGCAACAAAAGATTACCGTTGATCTAGCAAAGTCAATGCAGGGTTTGGCTGGACAAGTCTCTTCGCTTCGGAAGCAGATTTCGGGTGTTGATGAATTGAACAAGGATGTTCAGGCATTGGTAACGCTGCAACGCGAACGTTATTACGAGCTTTTACAATCACAGGCCCAAAAAGTGAGTGCTGCTGAAACTAGCGAGGAGGTATTGATTCAGTACCCAAATCCTGAGGCACCGTTACCAATGCCAGAGATCGCTAACTAGCGATTGCCTAGTTAGCTTTCTTCAGACTTGCTGGCGTCCTCTTCACCTGGGGGTAATGCGAGCTGACTGTCGTTTCCCGATGCATCTGGTTCTTCTAAATCATCAGTCTCGTCAGTCTGGTTATTGCTACTATCGCCCATTGGTAGCAGAGCTCGCCCGAAAGATGTCGTTCGTTCAATTTGTACCCGACTGAAAAGATCATCAACAATCTCATCCACTTCAGATGCTAGCTCTTCTGCGTTCTCAGGCTTGGTCTCAACTTCTTGGCCGATTTCGTAGAAGCGGGATGCCTCGGTGAATGGAATAAATGATTCGACAGAGCCTCGCAACATGGGAATCCGCAGGATGGGTTTGACAGGCGTTCTTTCTTTGGCCCGCGCATCGAAGCGTCCGTCTTCTAAAATCATTTCGATGTGGCGCGTTATAACAAGTTCATAACGTGGCCGCATCGACTCAACATCGCCAACATCGATACTATCGTCGTTAATCTCTTCCCCGGCCATTGCTTTCCAGAGATTTTCGCCAGACAGATCGCCAAAAGGATTCGGACCAAAAGTAACATGCTCGGCTAGCTTATCACTGGTTACTTTGGGGTTCAGTCCGAGTAGAGTTTCAAAAATATTAATCCGCTCACTTAAGTAAATCACTACGATAGCCGCGCCACCCAAGATAAGAATCAATATGCCGAGAATCCACTCCATCTTAAAGCCCTAGACCTCTTCGAGGTCAGCTCCATCGCCGGGTTCAAGTGCTGCAATTTCTGCGTCGACATCCATACCCTCTTCAGCAAGTTGCTTGCGAAGGAAATCGAGAGTCACCAATGAATTTGGGAGTTTTAGCTCGGTCGCGATGGAGTCGACTATTCTCTGAGTTTGGAGGATGGCCCTCGGACCCGATATGTTCATACCTTGGTATAGCATCCCGTACTTGAATACGAGTTTTGAGTACTGTTCCGGCAGATAAGACCACACTTCACCCGATGCCGTCAGAAGCTTCATGAAATTAGGTGGTTTGGGCGGTTCAGGCGCGGATTTTCCCTGTGCAATATGGATCATCGCGATGTCATTGAACTTTTCAGCTTTTTGGGCTGCCTCAACGAATAACTTATCGATGTGCCCACGCACGCGGAGCCCGATACGCATCCGGTAGGCGTCTTCCTTTCGGGAATCACCTTTCAGGGCAACTG
>PAWX01000006.1 GCA_002714245.1 Gammaproteobacteria bacterium
TTGCATCCGTGGAAAACGATGTTGGAAGAACAACTGATCCTGTTCGCATGTACATGCGGGAAATGGGCACCGTCGAACTACTTACGCGCGAAGGCGAAATAATTATTGCTAAGCGAATCGAAGAAGGTATCCGCGAAGTCATGCAAGCCATGGCCTACTATCCTGGTATTGTCGAATCAGTTCTCGCCACCTATGACCGTATCCAGATAGAGGAAGGTCGAATCTCTGACCTACTGGCTGGTTTCTTGGACCCTGATCCAGAAGACGAAACAACAGATACAGCAGGCTCAACGGAAGAAGTGAGTGATAAGGACTTCGAGGATTCTAACGCTGAAAACGGCGACGATGATTCAGACGACGAGGAAGAAGGAGACACAGGCCCAGATCCTGAAGAAGTGAAAGCGCGATTCGAAACTCTTCGCATTTACCTCGCCAAAGCCGAAAAGGTGATTACCAAAAAGGGACGTGACTCGAAAGAGGGCAAGAACGTGCTGTCAGCAATTGGTGACGTTTTTTCATCATTAAAACTTACACCAAGGCTATTTGACGAACTCTGTATTGAGTTCCGCACTGTTCTCGATTCTATTCGAAATCAAGAGCGTGAAATCCTGCGACTGTGCACCAAGCAAGGGAAGCTCGATCGGAAAATCTTTATTAAAGAATGGCATGGTAACGAGACTAATTTTGAATGGATTCCCGGGCTCGCCAGTAAAAAGAAGTCTGAAAAATTAGAAGCAGTCATCCCAGAAGTACAACGTTGCCAAGCAAGGCTCCAGTCAGTTGCTGAAGGCGTTGGTATTACAATATCCGAGCTACGCGACATCAATCGTCGTCTCTCTATGGGCGAAGCAAAGGCACGCCGTGCTAAGAAAGATATGGTTGAGGCGAACCTAAGACTAGTAATATCGATCGCAAAAAAATACACAAATCGAGGCTTGCAGTTCCTGGACCTCATTCAGGAAGGAAACATTGGGTTAATGAAAGCGGTAGATAAGTTCGAATATCGTCGTGGTTACAAGTTTTCGACCTACGCGACCTGGTGGATTCGTCAGGCGATAACTCGCTCTATTGCCGATCAAGCTCGTACGATTCGTATACCAGTTCACATGATTGAGACGATCAATAAGCTGAACCGTATTAGCCGTCAAATGCTTCAGGAAATGGGGCGAGAACCGACTCCTGAAGAGCTTGGTGAACGTATGGAAATGCCCGAGGATAAAGTCCGCAAAGTACTCAAAATTGCGAAAGAGCCAATCTCGATGGAAACCCCAATCGGTGATGACGAGGATAGCTCGCTCGGTGACTTTATTGAAGACACGACAATCTCATCACCTGTCGACTCTGCCACAGTTGAGGGCTTAACGGAGTCAACACGTCAAGTTTTGGCAAGTCTCACCGCTAGGGAAGCAAAAGTATTGAGAATGCGTTTTGGTATTGATATGAATACCGACCACACACTTGAGGAGGTAGGCAAACAATTTGACGTCACCCGCGAGCGGATCCGTCAGATTGAGGCCAAAGCACTTCGCAAACTCAGACACCCAAGTCGTTCCGATCACTTGCGATCATTCCTCGACGAATAATTTCTGCCCAGGCCTTTGGATTTCTGCCTTGTGCAAATCTGCTATTTGCTAGGTAGAAATTCGAGATTGAATTTTCCTGAAAACTATAGCGAAATCTCACCGATTTATCGGTAAAGAGGGACAATGAACATGCAACAATTTCTAGCAACAGTTGTTTTCGCAATGGCGTTTTTCAGTGCAGGACCTACTTTTGCAAAAACCCCATACGCAAAACAAAAGATCGTATACCACGTCAATTACTTAAATATGAAAAGATCTATTGGCGCAAGGCGTAACGCTCAAAATCATTTAAATACTCTCGGTCAAGGAAATCACGAGGTTCGTTTCGTGCTCCACGGGAATGAAGTTGAGTGACTTAGAAAGGTAACTCAAGAGAGGCCAGATGCGGCAGACCACATTGATTCTCTAAGGAGCTATGTTGTGCAATTCAACACCTGCGCCACTACGTTAAAGGGACGGAAGATTGCTTTAGACGATCTCCATTTTGCTGAGTAGCACGATATTGTTCCCTCCGGTGTTGCGGAAATCAGCAAACTTCAGCAATACAGATTTGTCTATCTTAGACCCTAAAAATGATCAGATACCTGAGTAACGTGCGCTTACACAAAACTGTGGGCATATTCGTCCCGTAACAGATTTTTCTGGACCTTACCCATGGTGTTTCTTGGCAGGGCTTCAAGCTGAATCCATCGGCGAGGGACTTTAAAGCCTGCTAGCTTCTCTCGACATCTAATCTCAAGGGCATCCATATCAAGAGTGCCTTCACCCACCAATACAGCAACGATACCTTCACCAAAATCGGAGTGTGGAACGCCCACTACAGCGCTCTCCACCACACCTTTCTGATCATTCAATACATCTTCAATTTCCTTTGGGTAAATATTTAAACCGCCTGAGATAATGAGGTCTTTACCTCGACCGACGATCGATACATAGCCGTCCTCGGAAAGCGTGGCCATGTCACCAGTAATAAACCAGTCATCGTTGAAGTCGGCCGCTGTTTTTTTGGGCAGTTTCCAATAGCCTTTGAAAACATGATCCCCTTTCACCTCCAAAGAGCCAATTGCACCTCGCGATAACTCGGTTCCATCCTCGTCTACAATTCTTACTTCAACCCCTGGAAGCGGCGGTCCAACAGAGCCAGCCCTGCGTTCACCGCGCAAAGGGTTAGAGCAACTCATCCCGGTCTCAGTCATGCCGTAGCGCTCAAGAATCCGCTGCCCTGTCCGGTCGAAGAACTCATCTGATGTCTCAACCAATAAAGGCGCAGAACCGGAAATGAATAGGCGCATGTGACCGCCGATCTCTTTATTAAAACGTCGATCCGCGAGTAGCCGAGTGTAATAGGTAGGAACACCCATCATGACAGTCACGTCCGGCAACACTGAAAGCGCAGCGTCCAAATCAAACTTCGGCAACAATACGACAGGTCCACCATTTATTAGAGCCAGATTCAGTGCCACAAAAAGACCATGCACGTGGAATAATGGTAATGCATGCAACAGCACATCGTCGGCGCTGTAAGCCCACGCTTCAGTTAGCATCTCTGCATTTGAAATCAGGTTATTATGGGTAATCATTGCACCCTTAGGCTTGCCAGTTGTTCCCGATGTATAGATTATCGAAGCGAGATCATCCGACGCACGAGGTGTAATCGCCTCAACGGTCTTTCCTGCCGACCTCGCTGCTAAAAATAAATCGAATAAGGAGCCGCTCTCATCATCTAAAGTGAGAACTTCAAGCCCAGACAAATTATGCTTTAGAGTCTTCGCGTGTCTCACTCGGTCCCTCGAACATACATGCAGTTTTGGCTCAGCATCAGTTAGAAAGTATTCAATCTCCGTGTCTGTGTAAGCAGAGTTCAGCGGCAAAAACACCGCCCCACAGCGCAGTACTGCGAGATAAAGGACTACATTCATCCAGCCTTTATCGATCTGCACGGAGACGCGATCACTCGGCTCGATACCCAAATCAAGCAGCACTGCAGCCAGAATTGCAGACTGACTGTCAAGATCAATTCCACTCAGCTTTGCCCCGACGGGAACAGTCAAAACAATCTGTTCAGCTTGTCGCCTCAGATTAGATTGGATGGAAGCGAAGACGTTATGCATCAGAAAGTTCCTTTAAAGGGGATCTAGTTATTTTTTTTAATAATTGTTGGATCTCTCTAGAGGTAGCAATTTGCCCCGATTCCATGAGCTGTTCATGATTACTGACAATAAGATCAAGCTCATAACGATAGTTGACCATAAAGCCGAAGCTTTGCTCGAGACCGCGGGCGCTCAGATCCGCCTCCGCATTGATCCGCTCGAGTGTTGCACCATTTCCCAAATGAAACTGGGCTACCGGATCTCTCAATTTTGGGCCATTACCGTCGGTAAGATACTGCGCGACAATCGCCTTCAAGTCTTGCTTATCAGCAGCCTCCTCGAATTGGCTCAGGAACATTTGACCGTCAGACTCAAGCCAACGGCGAAGACCAGGAATAGGGGATAGCGTTACAAAATTCTTCAAGTTAGGATGTTGAGCCTGCAGAACGGATACAACCTGCTTTATGAGAAGATTGCCGAAGCTCACTCCGGCGAGGCCCGGCTGGCAGTTATTAATCGAATAAAATACCGCGGTATCTGCGTCAACTGGTGAAACGGGTAGGGTCTCAAGAAGGGGCGCAATCGCTTCAGCCATTCCCTGCACAAGTGCGACTTCGACAAAAATCAGAGGCTCATCAGGAATAACAGGATGAAAATACGCAAAACACAACCTATCTTCGGCGAGTCTTCGCCGTAAATCATCCCAGCCCTCGATCTCATGCACCGATTCGTACTGGATTAGTTTTTCCAACACCGTCGCCGACGTTTGCCAGTTAATCCGTTCCAACTCTAGGAAGCCTTTGTTAAACCANGACGTAAAAAGATGAATGAAGTCTTGATCAATCGGCCCCAGCTCTGGATGGTCACGTAATAACTTACGTAATTCTTCTCGCATCAGAATCAGTGTTTGTAGTCCGTTCGGCGCAGAGTTTATGCGCCGAAACAATTCCTGTCGTTTTGGCTCAGCAGCCTGATGCAAGTTCATTATTGCTGGTTCATCGAGAGAAGCNTGGTAATCAATAATGGCACGCTCAAGACGGTCCCGATCAGGACCAAATTCATCAATCAATNGCCTAAAAAATTTCAAGTGATCAGCCCTGTCCAACGCCTGCCAAGACAACACCACAGAGCCGGCAAGGGCAAGACCTGTCGCCTCACCTCGCCTCGAAAGTACCGCATGGCAATGAGCTATCAAATCATCGAGCAGAATCCCCTCGGACTTTAAATCTAAAAGATCAAGCGCCTTTTCGGTTACTTGCTGAATCCACTTCTTGATTCCGCCACTCATNACCATTTTCTTATTCAAAGAGTGCGCCAAATCCGGGCATATGCGTACCTAAGTCGAGCACTTCCAGCATTTGATGACCTGTCGCAACAGATGCGGAGAGGGTTGGTATGCCGGTTTTAGCTTGTAGNGCCGAAACTGCAGGTAGAGAGGGCATTTGTACGCAAGCTGATGCGACCAGCGTATCGACGTTAGCCAAATTTAACCTGTCAACTAAGTCAACTGGCGCCCAAGGATCTTGCCGTGCGACCTCAAGGTTGTCAGGAATCTCCAGACTAATCGCGTCCAAAACCTCAAAACCTTCAGACTCGATATACTGACAGACCAAATCTGTGAGGGGTTTTCGATAAGGGGCTATCACAGCAATCCGCTTCGCATTCANTGTCGATAGACCCTCNACCAATCCACCNGCAGAGCTAACNACCGGGCAGGGATGACCGTTATCGACGGTTATCTGGCNNAACCGAGCCTGACTTTCTCTGTGATACCCGAGGCCCACTGACATTATAGCGACCAGACAGGCGTAGCCCATAACGTCCATAGACGCATCCGATAATTCAAGTGCGCACCTGTCACTATCACGGTCCATTGAGGCCAATTCTTCCTTAGTCACCTGCTTCATCCGCATCCGACTCGAATGGAAGGTGAACCGGTCATCGTAATGCTTTTCCCTGGCTCGAAATATCTCAGGAATTTCTGTCTCCATCGTCACGTTCGAACTNGGAACGATCTGACCTACTCTGTAGGGTCTGGTCATGTAACCGCGGCCCCCATGAGCGCGTCAGGTAACCAGGTGGCAATACTGGGGAATAAACAAAGGATCAATATGGCTATTATCATGCACGCTACGTAGGGCAATGAGCCTATGAGAATCGTCTTTAGAGGTATCTCAGGGGCGATTCCGTTGATAACGTAGAGATTTAAACCAACTGGCGGAGAGATTAATCCGATTTCCATGTTGATGGTTAGCACCACGGCAAACCAATAAGGGTCGAAACCTGCCCCCAAAATAATCGGCATTAGTATGGGCGCCGCCATCAAAATAACGGCAACTGGCGGTAAAAAAAAGCCGGCTACTAGCAGAAAGATATTGATGTAGAGCATCAAAACCCAACGATTTACCTCAAGCGTTCCGATCCAGGCTGCAATAGATTGAGTGATAAAAAGACTGGACAGCATGTAAGAAAACACGCCGGCAGCGGCAATTATAAATAAAATCATTACCGATTCTTTGGTGGAATCTCGAAGCATGAACCATATAGTCTCTANATCGGTCATGCGGTAGATCACGATTGCCAAACCTAGACACAAGAGTGCTCCGACAGCGGCTGTCTCTGACGGAGTAGCTACGCCNCCATAGAGCGCATAAAGAACGCCCAATATAACGAGAAGAAAAGGTACGACCCGAGGTAAGACCTCAAACTTTTCTTTCCAGCTGAAGGTCCTGCCGGCTAGGGCATCTATGCCCCCCTGTCTCCACGTGGCAAAGATAGACCAAGCCATGAATAAGCTCACAAGCAGAAGTCCGGGCAAAACACCCGCGATAAAAAGACGTCCGATTGAGGTCTCTGTGGCAATTCCATAAACGATCATGGTTATCGATGGCGGTATTAAGATTCCAAGCGTCCCTCCTGCCGCAATAGANCCGGCTGCGACNCCATCCGGAAAGTTTCGTTTACGCATTTCAGGGATGCCCATCTTCCCAATAGCCGCACAAGTCGCAGGGGAAGATCCAGACATGGCTGCAAATAAAGCACAAGCACCAAGGTTTGAAACCACCAAACCCCCGGGGACTCTGGTTAACCAGCGATCTAGCGCCTCATACAAATCGGCGCCCGCTCGGGTAGACGCGATCGCTGCACCCATCAAGATGAACATCGGGATCGATAGAAGAGCAAAATTATCAAGCTTCCCAAACAATACCTCGGGAATTAACTCCAATGATCGGAAACCATCGAAGGTCAGCAAAAAGATCGCCGAGACCACCAAAAGTCCGTTCGCTACGGAGATTCCTGAAAACAAAATCAATATCGTGACGGTCGCAACTAACAGTCCAAGCACCAAAGGATCCATCAGTGCGTGCTCCCTTCTATGACTATTTTCTCCGCGGGAGTGAGCAAAACTTCAAATAGATCTGAAGTCAGCTGCAAGGCAAATAAACCAAACCCGATCGGCATGGTCAGGTATGGAATCCATAGCGGTGGACCCCATACGGTCTCAGAGGTCCATCCCTTAATGAATGAAACATAGACCAAATCTGTTGAATAATACGTCATAATGGCCAGAACCAATATCGCCGCCAAGAAACTAATAACGATAAGAAGCTTTCGGGCAGGTGGGGGTAGTAACATCGGGACTAAATCAACATTTACATGACCTTTTAACTTTTGAACGTAAGGAAGTCCCAGCAGTGTCGCGGCTAATATCAAATACACGACGGCCTCCGTGTGCCAATACGTAGACCCATTCAAGAAATATCTAATGAAGATCATTTGACACGTGATAATGACGGCTACTAGCACCATCATTGCGGCGAGCACACCCACCGCGGTAGAAATCCTATTCACGGAGGAAATGAAACCCCTCATATTTCGAACCTTTTGCAAGAGCTCGGTCCTAGTGCGGACCGAGCTTGTCGGACTAGTCGACTGCTAACGCGAGGTCAAGAAAACGCTGGCCTTCGGGATAGTCAGCTACAAACTGTTTGTAGGAAGTCTTTTTAGCCAAATCTTGCCATGCCTTGAATTCTGAGGATGACATCTCTTTGATTTGAACGCCTGCTTCTTTATAGACTTTGACGGAGTTAGCGTCTTGCTTCTTAGCTTCAGCTAGGTAGTACTCTTCGGCCTTCTTTGAGCCTGCGCGGAGTGCTTTCTTTTGATCCGCCGTGAGACCGTCAAAGGTTGACTTATTCATCAACAGTGGCTGATACATAAACCACAGTGCCTGTGCACCCGCTGGGGTGTAACATTTCACCTGCTCGTAGATCCGGTACGAGACGAATGATGATGATGATGTATTTGCTCCGTCGAGCACACCTGTCTGCATAGCGTTATATATCTCAGAGGAAGCCATCGACGCGATCGATGCGCCTGCTCCTGCGAGCAACTGATTAAAAGACTTGCCAGCCGCCCTCATCTGAAGACCCTTAACGTCGTCAGGATGAGACACACATTTTTCTTTGCCCACAAAGCCACCGGCCAAATACCCATGGACCAGAACCATGACATCGTCTTCTGCCATCTTTTCCTGAACTGCATCCATGAACGGTGAATAATTCAGACGCGCAGCGTGGTCGTGGTTCTTCACGAGGCCAGGCATCAGAGTCAAGTTATACGAAGGCTGCTGACCACCGGCATAAGACAATGGAAGCACGACCATGTCCAACTGGCCCCGCGATAATGGTTTGTATTGCTCTTTAGGTTTGAAGAGAGACTTGGACGGAAATATCTTTATCTCCAGACCCACGTTAGCGTTTTTTACGTGATTGGCAACTATCTCAGCCACTTTGTGGCGGACATCTTTCGTTGACCATTGATGTGAGAGACGAAGCTCTGCAGCGTTTGCGAGCGAACAAGCGAACATCGCTGAGACCGCTGCAGTTAAAAGGGTTTTTATTTTCATTACTGGCTCCTGCCGAATGTGGCAAGTTATTGGAACTTGCGCATTTATGAGTTATAACGGCTTGCATATTTATGTATGCTAAATCGAAATTATCGTATACAAAAATAATATGCAACACGTTTTCCAGTATGAGTAATCGAGCCGCTACCAAAGTCTTTCAAGGGGTCGAGGAACAAATCGCAACTGGCCAATTAAAGGACGGAACAAAACTAGATGAGGCCTCGTTAGCTGAAAGATTTGAGGTATCCCGGACCCCTGTGCGAGAAGCGTTGCTCCAACTCGTCGGGTCAGGCCTCGCTACCCAAATCCCAAAGCGTGGATGCTTTGTAAACGCGCCTTCGTTCAGAGAAGTAATCGAAATGTTTGAGGTTATGAGCGAACTTGAGGGAATGTGTGCGCGCCTCGCCGCTAGACGAATCAGTGACGAACAGCTTAATGATTTAAAAACAGCTAATGCCGGTTGCGAGGACGCAATCCGATATAACGACAGCGACCTATACTACGACAGAAACGTAGATTTCCATGAGTGCATTTATTTTGCGTGCGGGAATCGTTTTCTGGCAACCGAGACCCGTGCATTACGTCGTCGCCTACAATCATTCCGACGCCTTCAACTGCGAGCCCGTGGTCGAATGCCTCAATCACTGACTGAGCATATTGAGATCATTGATGCCATCGAAACCGGGGATGTTTATAAAGCAGATGAAATTTCACGCCGGCACGTCATGATCCAAGGTGAGAGATTTAACGACCTTCTTTTGCACATGGAATATGACCAGTAACGAAAAGAATCCTACCTTTCAATCGTTTCGCAATATCATCCATATAAAAATTTCATCCATTGATTTGTGCTCAGGTGCGGAAGAAGGGTTCCACACTACAACCAAATTCTGAAAGAGGAAAGTGACACTCGAATGCCAATTTCNGAGTTTTCTTTCTAGNACTTAATGCGTTATTTCAGCTTTTTGTGTACCATTTTTCGCTCGGTACGGGCCCATAGCTCAGTTGGTTAGAGCAGGGGACTCATAATCCCTTGGTCGCAGGTTCGAGTCCTGCTGGGCCCACCATCACAAAAGCCTATTAGATAAGGCTTTGAGTTACCCAGTCTCCAGAAGCCACAAATGTTGTAAATACATTATGCTACGTATTTGCTACGTTCTTTCAACTGGAGGCAGATCCCTATAGAAATCGTCAAAGACCCGGTCGTTAAAGGTCTCTACAGACGTATTGGTGACAGTTCAGCCACTTGGTACGTCCAAGGGCGAATTACAAATGGCAGCGTGACTCGCGTAAAGCTTGGTCGAGTGGCTCTCATGTCAGTTTCTCAGGCCCGACAAGCGGCCAAATAAGCTCTGGTAGAGATGGCCTCGGGCGTCAATCCAAACAAAGCAAAAGCGGAAAAAAGTGCTCAGGGAATAACCCTATCTGATGCCATTGAACAAGTCCTCTCTGAAAAATCATCTGTACTAAAAAAAACGACTATCGGAGATTACCGCAAAGTTCTTTTGAGACACTTTAGTGACTGGGGGAACAGGCCCATTGGGCGGATTACAACCCAAGATATTACCAAACGATACACTCAAATCAGAGAGGGCATCAAAAAACGATCAAGGGTAACCAAAGCTACTACCAATCCCACTGGTGAAGCTGATGCTCAAAAAGCTATGCGCTATCTTTCAGCGATATTTAGCCATTTTGAAACAGACTATGCGGGAGACCTACCAGTATTACCTCAGGGTAATGTGGTTAAAGTTCTAGCGAAAAAACGTATACGCCCTCCTATCAAGCGACGAGAACGCACTCTTAACCTTTCCGAACGACTCGCTTTGATCGACATTTTATGGGGCGAGGAAGCCGGAAAGATTGGCGGTTCGCAACGAGACTGGGTCTTGCTGTTGATGCTCACTGGACTCCGTTATCACGAACCCTTAAGCATGAGATGGGAAAATATTGATTGGTCACTCAAAGTGTTCACCATTACCGACACGAAAAATGGAGAGCATTTGACACTGCCCATGACAAAATTCATCGAGTACATCCTCAAGAACCGCAAAAGGGAACAGGAAGATAGCGAGATTCAAAGGCCGGTAGTCTTCCCTCAAAGAAGTGATCCCATGAAGTCAGCAACAATGACAAAGGTAATCCAGAAGGTGAGTAAAGTGGTTGGCTTTGAGTTCAATGCGCACGACCTACGACGCACTACAGCGACTGCTTTAGCTGAGCTTGGCTATGATTTGACCATCATTGAGCGAGTGCTAAACCACGCTAGAGCGAACATCACAGACAAATACATCAACACCAACGTGGAAAAACTGAGACGCGCTCTTGAAAAGCTAGACTGGCAACTCTTTGGAATGATCCACGAAATACCCCAGAAGTGAGGGTCTACCTAGGTACCCTTGAGCAAACCTTGGCATGCCTTGTGCTTCTCTCATTTCAGATGTCAGAAAGACGTCGGACTCCTGTTCCCTCTGGGGCCCTTTTGATTCTCTCAGGTGCCCTAGAGGGTTTTTTTCGAAAATCACTTACCAATGCAAATGGCTTGACGGTAAGTTTTTCCCTGACAAGCGAAAACTGTCCCCAGACCTTTCTTAATCGTTGATCCTTTAACTTCAAATATATATCCGCCACCGTTTAGATATGAGTGTGTGATCGTAAAGTCTTTTTCATTAACGTCGCGACCAACTCTGATTTTCTTTTCCGTGCCGTCACCCCACTTAACCAACAATCCACAGTCTTGCCCCATATGCGACAGATCAAACTGTGCAGTTACGACTCCATCAGAAGTTGATACTGTTTCCGGCATTAAGTCTTTCGCCATGGTTGCTGGCGAAATAACGAATATTAGAGCAACAATAAATTGTTTGAGACCATTCATAATTTCACCTATTTATCTATATTTATCAATGGTTTATTAACAAAAAGAGCTTGCAATTTAGCCCTGATATTGCTATAATATCACTGAAAATCGCCCTATTTGTTCAGATTGGATAACGATCGTTCAACACACCTCAAATCCCTTTTTGAACAGGACGATTCATTATGTCGAAGACAAACCAATCCATTGTATTAGACCCTTCAGAGACTGCTCAGGTACTTGAGCTTCAAGCCCTACTGAACAAAGACGGTGTGGATAGATCAATCTCTCAGGTCCTTGTGTAATCATCGTGATACAGGGCTTTAAGGCCCTCTATGTCTCCATTTTTGAATAGTTGATAACTTTGAAGTGCGACTTCTTGCGCAGTCATTTCTTCTCCTATGGTTCATCGTTTGGGTTTGATATACCGACCTAAAGGTCTCTTAATGTAGTCATAAGTATTCTCCTCTTTAGTGCTTCTGGCGTAATGCCATGGCGCACACGCTGGAATCAAATACCATAGAAGATGTTAACAACTCTATCTTGGTTCTAAAACATCTTGTCGAGCGCAAACATGGCTGTATTCAAATCAGGAAATTCGGTAGGCAAAGCATATGATTTAGTCTATTTTTTCCTGTTTTTGATTTCGTCTATAGCCGATGCGGTTTCTAATAACGAACGCCTGAAGGGTATTGGTGCCCAGTTGAAGACATCGCATGTTGTTGAATTATCTGCGGTTGGCCTGATTCCAACTAAAGCAAGCATTCCTTTAGCTTCTCTATCAAATATCGATAGTATTTTTAATAGCCACCTTGGAGCTATTTTAGTACTTGGTCCCTGATAACCGTCATCTAGTAACATCTGTGCGGCATCCGCAAAACTCACCGGATCAGTCCCGGAAGCAATAAATCGTGATCCCGCGACTCCTGCTTTTTTCAAGGCCATAACATGAAGTCGCGCTACGTCCCTCACGTCTACCATCGGAAAGGCGGCATCCGGAACCATGGGTACTTTCCCATCAAGCATCTTGGCTAAGACAGTCAATGATTGACCTGAAATATCACTGCCGAGCGGCGGACCGAATACACCTCCCGGGGCAATAACCACCAAATCCGGCAACGACGAACCTTTGTTTTCATCTAAAAACGTCCAAGCTGCTCGTTCAGCAAGAGTTTTGCTTTTTATATACGTACTCAGATTTGGATAATTAAGGTCAGTCCAATCATCTGGCTTAAAAAGACCACGACGAATACTAGCCATCATCGCAACAATCGAGCTTGTCAATATAACTCTTTTTATTTTGGCATTCTTGGCAGCCCGCATCACACGGTTTGTACCATCTACTGCCGGGACCATCATTTCCGCATCATTTTTCGGATTCGCAATCCGAAAAGGTGAGGCTATGTGCATTACATAATCGCAACCTTGCATTGCGGATTCCCAACCGTTATCTGACGTTAGGTCCAATAGCACAAACTCAAGATTGTCCAAGTCAATATTTTCAGTGGCCATGACCTCCTGAACTTGTGTTTGCTTTCTGGAGTTCCTTATTGTTCCCCGAACCTTGAAGCCCGATAGAAGTAGCTCCTTGGCGCAGTGAAGGCCGATATAGCCTGATATTCCAGTTAATAGAACTTTTTCCGGATCGGCTTTGCCGGCTCGTATCACTTGTGGGTTTCCTCTCTTCTTTGGCGATTCATCGTGTGGCATGGTCCTCAGTCTGCCAAGATCTTCTAACAAAAGCACTCCCTAGCAAACCTAGGTAAGGTGATACTGATTACGAAAAAGTGATCTAGGGGCTCCGGTGGGTTGCTTAGGGGTGGCCTATGTCTTTTGCTACACATTTGCTACAAAAAACTACTTTGCTACCGTTTGCTACAAGGGAAAGATAGGTATAATACCAATGAATACGTGGTCTTTAGAGACAAATTCGATAATACTAAGGGACTCATAATCCCTTGGTCGCAGGTTCGAGTCCCGCTGAGCCCACCACATTTCATCTTATTTCTTCTTGCCCTTCCAAGTTCCACCGTATTGGTAACTGTCCTCAAACCTGGTTTTAACGTCCGTAAGACATTTCTCGCATAGGAATGCCCAATCTATTATTCCTGCATACCGACAACGGTACAAAGCACCCCTCGGTTCATTGCACTCGTTACAAAATTTAGTTTTTACTCTCATTCGGACACCCTGCCACAGATTTGTGGATGAGGTGGGAGGTACATTAAAGTTTAGATATTGAACTGCAAAGGAGAATACCTTGATTTGTATTGCTATGAGCGTGGCGTAAATTAGGTCATGCACAACCTTCCCATCGGTACAGGAATAGGTTTGGTGGTTGCAGGTTGGCTCTACCCCTACTTAAAGCAGTTACCTTTCGGAAAGCTGCCAGGGGACATCGCATTCAAATCCGGTGACATCTCATTTATCTTTCCTGTCGTTACCTGTACCGTGATCAGTATTGTTTTATCAATCATTCTCAATCTGCTTAGGTAATTGGACTAGGCAGAATAAGTGCCGAAGTCAATAAACAATTAGCTTCGTGGGACTAGTCCGATAATACAAAGGGACTAGTCCTCATCGGAAATAACGGATTTTAGCTTCTGTGTTTTAAAGTTGGCCCAAGTCAATATGCCATATGCAATCGCCAAAAGAAAAATGGCTCCAGCCTCATACAGTAAAATCGAAGGTTCAAAATCTTTACCCTGTAATATGATCAATCGGGTAATACCTGTAATGGCGATCAAAACTGGCAATGTGACAGGGAGTGTCTGGGCTCGGTAATAAACGACAGCCATCCCAAAAACTTCCAAGTAGATAAATAGTAAAAGTAAGTCAGCCAATTCGAGTCTCAATTCTGATCCAAGGGTTAGTAATTCAAGTGCAACTGCAATGCACGTTAAAGCAGCGATAATAATCAGGAGAAGTTTCTCGCCTGCTTCGAATAACTTGTCTACCCATCTTTCCATCTGATTTTTTCCCTCGATCCTATCTAGACGGGCCTACGGATCTACGCGAGGCCCTATCTTTAAGAGCCTACGCCGATTATTTCTGCAATCATTCTTTTGCAAATCGGAGCAGACGCTACAAGCATCAAAGACGAGCCAGTCCTTTCCCGCTGAGTTGCTTGAGAGTTAGTTACCGACAAATTTAGGGGCATTTTTAGGAACATTGCAAACAATACGGCCATGAATTGGAAACTTTTTCAGGAAGGTACGTGCCATCAACCCAGCAATATAGAGCTTCGATATCTCTGCTACATGTTAGTGTTAATTACGAAAGTTCTCGTGGCAGACTTTGCAACTCCTAGCCATCTTGAAAAAAGTTCTCATTGCCGCGTCATAATCACTTTGATCAAGTTCATTACGAACCATCAAGGCAGCTTTTTGATAGTCAAGGTTAAGCCGTTCGAACCGGGCGAAATTCTCCCAAATATCGCCGCTTGCGTCAGACCCATTCGATACAGAGGCCTCACTTCCTTGGGGAAACATAGTCGGTAGTTTTTGCGACCAAGCAATATGGAAGTCTACAGCATGTAACGCTTCATTTTTATCTTGTTTTTTGATGGAGTCACGGAGCGCCCGCATCTCCCTCTTGGACTCCTTAAATTTGGCCTGCCGATCCTCAACCACACTCAAACCGGACCCAAAAACTGACCAAGAAAGGAAAGTCAGATTTAATATGAATGTTATGATCCACGACTTTAGAATTCGGCTTTTCTTCATACCCTTGGGCTATAACTCATGGAATGCTTACGCCTTGTTTTTTTAATTCATTTTGCGTAGCGGGAACGTGATACCAAACAAAGTGGGAGGTTATCAGAATCAAATTGTTTAATTCAAGCACAGACTTCTAAGGCATCTTTAAATCGTGCCCATAGACACAACATAAACAAAGAATTAGGTAACGATAAACCGATATATGGCATGAACATTCTGTTAAAAAATTTGCTCGTCCATGGACGAAAAATTGGGGGTTATTATGCCCGGCAACCCTTCAGTCTTTGGCTAAATGTAACGGTGCTCCCCCTTCTGTTGGGCGTTTCACCTGCGGTTTCTTATGGTCAGAGTACCCAAACGGAACTAAATTGCTCACATGACAAAATCATATGTTCCTGGAAAGATCGTGTCGTAGGCATTAAAACACCAACAATGATCGCATCAGGATTTATGCTAGACAAAAGTACTCTGGTCACCAATAAACACGTCGTCGAAGATCATACGTCTGTACGAGTGAAATTTCAGTCTGGTATTGTTACCAAAGCCGAGCCTATCCCAAACGATCATCCAGCCGATTTAGTAATCTTGAATGTCTCCGCCACCAGAGAGAAATTTGAAAACGGTATTAGGCTCACGTCAGAACGAGACCAAGAACTTCGAGTAGTAGCTTATGATCAAGGTCGAAGAAGCGCTCGTATTTATGCTGAAGGCTCCTATGCCATTCATCCCGACTGGGAGAAATATCCACAGGCTCGGATACATTCGGATCTTCTCGCCCTCCCTGGCAATAGTGGTGGCGCTGTTTTAAACAAATCCGGAGAACTTGTTGGTGTTATGGCGTCTGGTGATGGCAATGTTAATGAAGTTATCCCGGCTTCTCTAATCAAAAACATTAAAGATCATTCAAGCGAAAAGCATCGAGATGTATTTGTTAAACGAGGCAGAGCGATCAGGCGCTGTGCAGACCTACTTTACGAGTCCGCTTCAATCAACAAAAATCCACCACACCAGGTTACAACACAGATAAAAGATTTTTGCCTTCAATCGAATAACAAACAGCTCCTGGACCAGGCCGGTCAACTATTTGGTAAGTGGTGGATGTTCAGCCCATCACAGATGTTTCTAAAAGAAAGTCTCAAATTAGACCCTCAGAGTCCTAACACACTTATGTCGCTCGCGGTTGCGTATCATCTCGACAGAGATTACGCCAATGAAAAGCCCTTGCTAAAAAAATACCTAAAGTTAAATCCAAGTGACCCACAGGGGCTCAGACTTGCTGTGCAGGTCGCCGGAATGTTGAAGGATAAGCAATTTGGACAACAGGCGCTTGATCTAATGCGCATTCATAATCCCAACGCTGTCGAACTTGCGGAAGAATTTCTTACTTCGAGCTTCGGAGATCAAAAACCATAATCATCAGTTGGATCGGGTATCCAGCCCCAACTAGTTACCTTTGGAACAGCCGGAACTGACCGGAATTTTAGAAAATCTTTGACTTGCTTTACTGTTGACTCAGGCTTCTTTTGCAGAAATCGAGAAATCAATGCAGCAACCCTCGGTACGGCGTAACTGCTTCCGCTGGCGGATACTTTGGTTCCCCTATGGTCTATGGCGGCAATCCGGGCTGCAGGTACCAAAACATCTACAGATTGCACACCATAATTCGAGCCCACTCCTAATCGGCCGAACTTATCGCCGGAGGTAACCGCTATAATATTATCTAAATCTAGCGCTGCGGGATAAATGCCTGTTTGGTCAATATCAATACCATCATTCCCTGCAGAGACAACGAAAATGGTATCAGTCATTTTTTTTGCTTTTTTTTCCAAGCAAAGCCAATCAGTCTTATCTTTCGAGCCCATTGACATTGAGACCACTCGGGTGCCGTATAACTCGATATGTTCGAGAACCTCCTCAAACTTACATAGGTCGTTGGCTGGAAATCTGTATATTGAAATGCCCGGGATTCGTAGTTCCCTAGCCAGCACGCTGAATACGGTAGAACCATGGTGAAGTGGATAAAAGGGATTAGATCTTGGGTCTTTATCGAACGGCCTAGTATCGTTATCCCAGAAGTCGTATCCAATGATTTCACCCTCGCTATCAAAGGCGATGGATTTTTGAAACTCTGGCAGCAGGTAGTTGACGCCTGTATCTATAAGCGCAACAAGCGCAGGAGACGATTGAATTGTATTACCATTCGCCTCACTAAACTCGAGCCGAGGATTCTGAGGTTCAGTTGACTTGATCGCCAATGAGACAGGGTCCAAGTTTTCAATTTGGACTGACCGCCCAAGGTTGTCATATCTAATTCGGCGAATAGCCCTAATCTCACAGTCTTGAGAAATCCTCATTTGTGAATACGGCAACCCAGTTGAGTCGTGGGTTGTAACCGTCAAAAGTCTCCACTTTGCTCTTATTGGTTTGTAGTCAAGTGAAATTGAGGCTGACGACTGCTTATCATAAAGACGGATCGATTGTTCTCCTTCTTGGACTTCCCAAGTGGCTAGTGGTGTTTTTTTGAATTTTGAGGAATCGAAGGAATCACAAATCAACTCTTTTTGATCCGAAATCAATTGAAGGATCGCAGAGGAAGCGTTAGCTGATTGAAAATTTGCAAGTAGAGAAAAGATGAAAACACCGGTTGAAACACGAATTCTTATCATTTTATGTTCCCGCCCCTCAATCACATAAAGCAAACATGTGAGGATCTCTTTGCATACCAGCTATATTTGCACTGATTTAGGATATCCTTAGAAGCGTTGAACATAACAGTCTTTTTTAAGCACATAGTGACGACATTTTCTATGGACGCCATATTGGTATTGAAATATTACAGGCCAGTACCAGCAACCTCGTGGTGGTTGTAATGCCAACAGCGGCTACTAACGCCACCCACTGAACTACCCCAAATTGGTCTAGTCCAACTACGATCAACGAACCTAAAACGGCTTATGTTATGTAAGGTTGATGATCAGTTAAAACTTTTGGTACCACGTTGCACTGTATGTCCCGCAAAACACCTCCCAAGGTGCTTGAAATTACACCCATAAGAATTGCGACAATGGTTGAGGATCCAGCAATAAGGGCGATCTGCGCGCCCAACGCCGCAAAAAGACCCAATCGTATAGCGTCAGGTACTTGAATCCATTTTTCCGTCAGCTCAGCGTCTGATTGCCGGATAAAAATAGAAGACAGAAAACACAACAAGATGACTAACCACACTAAATGATCTTGTTCGACCCAGAAAAATGATCGTCGGTCGAGTAATAGATCGCGAATTGTTCCTCCACCGAATGCTGATACCCCAGCAACGAAGCAGACACCTACAAAATCCATCCCAGCTCGGAGCACTGCCGCTAAACCAGACAGTGCAAAGGCAATAACAGCGAGAATTTCAGTACTTTCTTGAACCGTCGGAAGGAATGTTGGTACTACGGAATCAATAATGAGCTGTGAGTCTCATTACAAACCAAATTTGTCGAAATCGAAGTGCATCAAGTAATCCCGAGCCATTGAACTCCGAGTGTGTACACCCCGGTTCCTATCAGAATACTNAGCAATGGGTTACCAATNCTTAATTGTAATGTCGTTACGGCAGTNAATGCGATAAANGNGAGCCCCAANCGATCAAGTGACTCAATCTGAAGACTGGACAGTCCAAAACATACAAGAANAACCATAATCATTGGTGGCAATNAACGTCCCACACGCACNAATAGCGGATGNCTTTGAGATNGNGTGAGGGCAACNAATGGNAGAAGACGTGTCATNAAGGTTGCGACTCCCATCACCANAAAAATACCAAGCAAGTATTGATTATCCATTCAGTGAATCTCGTTTTGGTCGNANTAGAAGGGCTNNAAGACANAGACTTATTGCNACCANTAAAAACTGCTCNGGTACAAGGAAATGGGCGACGAAAACCGCGCANAGNGCNAATATCAGCAACCAACGATCGTTCATTATTTTGGCCTGTTCGATCAATAACACGACGAATAGGGCCACTAGCGCGAATTCAAAACCACGNGAATCAAATTCGAAAAATGACTGAAGACCGGCACCAANTGCGCAACCANTGATCCAATATGACTGATTGAGNGCTGTGAGGTACAGNTAGTATGTATGACCANTANCTACCCTTGGANCCTTTGCTGTNANNAGNGAATANGTTTCATCTGTNAGCCCGAAGATCAAATACCAACGNCTCAGACCCCGCTCTGGGTATNGANCTAAAACCGATAATCCNTAAAAAATATGNCGTGAATTNAGCANTAATGTTGCGATNAACGCCTCNGCATAGGGNACGCCCGAGGCCAATAGCCCAACTGCCATGAATTGNGCGGAACCCGCATAAATNATAAAANCTGCCANAGGCGCAAANAGCCAATGATATCCCAGNCTCTGAAACAAAAGACCAAAGGCCATTCCAAGCGGGACATACCCNAGCATGACNGGCGCTGAGTCTCGTAACGCCTCTAATAANTCAGANGNCNCTCTTTGACTCAATCAAGCCATCCTCTGAGCTCACGTCTCGCNATATATTCNAGAATCNNNATGCCCTCTTCCGANGCGTTCAAGCAGTCAAGNGCAACCAGTTGNTCTCCACCAGCCTCTATGAATGTCTCATTCAAGCCGATCGCTATTTCTTCAAGAGTNTCGACNCAATCTGAAAAAAAAGCAGGGCTGACAACAGCAACTCGCTTTACTCCNTCGTGACCCAGCTCNNCAATTAATTCATCAGCATAAGGCTTCAACCATTCCTTCGGTCCAAACCGCGACTGAAACGCNACCCTAAACTGCTCCTCAGGCCANCCAAGCGCCTCCNGCAAAAGCCGTCCGGTCTTTTGACACTGACAGTGATAGGGATCTCCTTTCATCAAATATTCTTTCGGNACCCCGTGAAAACTAGCNACTAATACATCAGGCTCCTCATCGAGCCNNTCAATTTGTTGCTNAACTGATTTCGCCAAGANCTGAATATACTCGGGATCGTCNTAGAANGGCGGAGATACNCGNATCGTTGGTTGCCAGCGCATGGCCTTTAATGTGTCACCGATCTTATCGACCACTGAGCCCGTCGTACTTGANGCATACTGCGGGTAGAGAGGAATACACACAATNNTCCAACAACCATCGTCAAACATTTGATTAATNACTGAGGGGATTGANGGGTTACCATAGCGCATCGCAAATTCGACTCGTACGGAATCTCCAAAACGCTTNTGCAGNCNCTCTGTCTGTTCACGAGTAATTGTTCGTAGCGGAGACTCATCGAGTTTATTGTTCCAAATCTGCCGATAGGCAGCNGCCGACTTCTTTGGCCGAAAAGTCAAAATAGGNCCTTGAAGAATAAGCTGCCACAAAATTTTGGGTAACTCTACAACCCGCTTATCACTCAGAAACTCACCNAGNTACCTGCGCATTGACCAGTAATCAAGNGCGTCAGGTGTTCCAAGGTTNATNAGAAGTNNACCAAGCTTNGGTTTCGGCACTNTAGGATGNTCAGGTGGCNTCGGCATTAAANAAGGTCTCTCTTAGTTAANTGAGTCACGAGTTTGAGCATNAGCTCAGGATCCTTGATTCCGCAGGTNTCCCGCGCTGAATGCATCGCAAATTGAGCACACCCTAGATCAANCGTGTCAATACCCAGACGNCCNGCTGTTAATGGGCCNATNGTGCTACCACACCCNAGATCAGCCCTGCCTGAAAANTATTGTAACGNAACATCAGCNCGCTCGGCCGCCTGCTCTATCAATCCTTGGGTGATCGCTGTCGTCGCGTACCGATGGTTTGCGTTTATCTTGACGACCGGACCCTCATTCAAAAGCGGACGATGGGATTCGTCATGTTTCGAAGCGTAGTTAGGATGCACTCCATGTGCGTTGTCGATTGAAACCATTAGGCTATTGGCTCGAACACGCTCAAAATCAATACCGGTGCTCGCACGACGTAAAATAGACTCCAAAAA
>PAWX01000007.1 GCA_002714245.1 Gammaproteobacteria bacterium
TAGACTGCCCGTTGAAGATCTTATCAATGCACATCGCTCTCGCGATTATCGGGTACTGGCCACAGGATTTGTCCCGGGCTTTGCTTATCTCGGAGAAACAGACCAGAGGATACATTTGCCGCGACGCGATGTTCCTCGCACACGAGTCCCAGCCGGATCGGTCGCAATCGCTGAAAATCAGACGGTTGTGTATCCGAAGGAAACCCCTGGCGGTTGGCACATTATCGGGCGGATGCCTGGTCGCATAGTGTCGTTTAGTGAGCACTCGATTGATGCGAAATTATCCATTGGAATGACTGTTCGGTTTAAATCGATTTCTGTCGAAAAGTTTAGTCAGATAGAGGTGAGCAATGCTTCAGATTAAACTGGCAAATCCGATGCATACGATTCAAGACCTAGGGCGTTTTGGTTTCTCTAGCCAGGGCGTTGCCAAGGCAGGCCCGATGGATAGTGTCGCAGCGTGTTGGGCGAACCAACTGCTCCGGAATCCTGTCGGTTGTCCGATGATCGAGATTGGTGGTGGTGGATTTGTCGCGGAATTTATCGAAGACGTCAACTTTGCAATCACAGGTGCGTGGGGTGATATTTCTCTCAACGGCGATCCCATGGCGGGCCCCGGGTCTTATCCGGCCCGAGCAGGGTCTGAGCTCCGAGTTGGCCGATTAGACAGCGGAGTGTTTACCTATCTGGCGGTTGATGCTGGATTCGAGGTCCATCCCGTCCTAGGAAGCGTTGCAACTTGTCAGCGTGACCTCCTAGGAGGTTTGCATCAGACCGGAGCGTCATTATCAGTTGGTAACAAATTAAATTACCAAAAAGCGAAGTTGATGGCTGTCCAGCTGATGCCACGACGGTATCTGGAGTCTTACTCGAATCCTTTAGTCTGTGAGATCATCTTTCGTGCATCAGATAACTTTGAGCCCGCTGCATTCGAGCAGTTTCTGCGTCAAAGTTACACAGTATCACAGGACCAAAGCCGCATGGGGTACAGGCTTCACGGGCAATCCAGAATCAACGCGGACAGTCCGCGCTATTCTGTCCCGGTAACACTTGGTGGGGTCCAAATACCTCCGTCGGGACAGCCGATTGTGTTGATGCGCGACCATCAGTCTTTGGGGGGCTATCCTTTAATTGGTACAGTAACTCGAAAGTCGCTGGGGCAACTTGCTCAACGCAAATTCGGGCAGCAGGTGTTCTTCCGGGCAGTTTCTGCAGATGAAGCGAGAGTTGATTTCATAAAGTGTCAGAAATTTTTTGGTGACTTTCGGTAGCGTCTTTAACTATGAGAACGATGATGAAGTTAAATGCTGATGTTGGTGAGGGTTTCGGTGTCTGGTCAATGGGCGACGATGCAGCCTTGATGCCGTATATTGACATGGCAAATGTCGCGTGTGGCGGTCACGCGTCCGATCCGCTGACCATGAGACAAACCGTGCGTCTCGCGAAACAATGCGGCGTTTCGGTCGGTGCACACCCCAGTTATCCAGACATTGCGGGTTTTGGTCGTCGTCCCTTGTCGATGCCTCATTCTGAGGCGGCTTTGCACATGCTCGCACAATTAGGGGCCTTGGCAACCATCGCTTCCACTGAAGGGGTCACGATAGATTACGTTAAACCTCATGGTGCGCTCTACAACCGCATGATGGATGATATCGAGTTGATGGAGGAATTGATGACAGCGATAGCCCGATCGCAATTTGATATACCGTTGATGATTCTTGGTACGGCGGAGCATCAGACGTATTCAAAGCTCGCTGACCGATTAGGTGTGTCGCTCTTATTTGAAGCATTTGCTGATCGCCGGTATACCCCTGATGGGCGATTGCAATCCCGCAAAATTGAGGCATCGGTGTATCATGACACTCAGCAAATCTTGGATCAGGCGGAACAGATTATTAGTCAACAGCAAATCGTCTCGAGTGATGGCTCGAGAATCAAGATTTCTGCAGATGCCTTGTGTGTGCATGGTGACAACCAAGAGTCGATTGAAATCGTGAAGAGCTTAAGAGCGTTGTGTTAATTTTTGACTTTCTCCACCCTTTAAAAGTTCGCAGGTCAGCACAATCTTGCTCTAAGCGGGCAAGGATAGAGGCAGATGTTTGATTTTCTAAAAAGTGATCCTAAGAAAAAGTTAGATAAGGAATACAAAACATTACTTGAGCAGGCCATGCAGTCGCAACGCAACGGCGATATTCGAAAGTACTCGGAATTGACCGAGCTTGCGGAGGCCAAACGTAAAGAATTGGAGGCGCTTGGCTAACGTGGTCTTCGGTTTGAAGTGTTAGCAACCAAAACGCCTTGCCCAACTGATTTGAGGTCATCATATTTAGGTGAAGGCACCTGTGGGTAATGGTACCTGCCCTTTAATTACGGACAACCTCTCGTGCAAAGTGCTGGGAGTCTTTTGCCGCCTCGCACCCCCAGCAATCCCCGAAATTCAAAGAGTTTTCTGGTTAATGAAGTTGGCAACTTCGCCGACGGTCATGCCTTTGAAATCTCCGCGTCCGGCAAGTTGTTCTGCGACCTGATAGTTTGCTTGAAGCTGTCGTGATGTCACGATGCCTTTATACAAAGACGACAGTGTACCCACGACCGTTCTACGGAGCGTGTCACACCATCCACCGGAAACTTGGAAAGCGGAGCTTGTGGCTTGCGATACTGACATTTTTCCTCCTTTTGAGAGATTGTTACTGGAAGTAACTATACTAAAGTATAATTATAGTGCAATGCAATAATTATTTCGGCTTTATTTCAAGTTAAGGCAGCCCACTCGGCCTCTCCGTTGAAGTATCTTGGTTCAACCGCCCCCCACCTGAAATAGACAAGTCTCTTGGTGAACATTACCCCAGTGACGTTGAAACGAGAGGATTATTGAATTGGTGGGTAGCCGAAGAGTGCTTGCGTTATCGATGCGACCATTACCATCGCAAAAAAACCAATCAGGGCAGCGACCCCACCTGCCCATATAAGACCAATCTTTGGCCTGAAAAACGAGAACATATATTGGCCGATAAAGCCTCCAAGAGCGCAAACTCCAATCGCGTAAGTGAGGCCTAGTGGATCTGACATCCGGTGCTATCCATCCTTCGTTGTCGACTGAGTAAAATGCCAACCTGTAGTTGGTAGGTGTTGGTCCTTTATTCCATTCATTGGATAAAGATTGTTCATTAGTATGAGCTGTTAGTCCAACACTTCTCGACGAACGGCATGTAGTCCGGAGCGTCACTCACTTTATTGCCCCACTGTTTTTTAGTTTTCGAATTTGCTTGTGGTCGTATCCAAGGTCAGAGAGAACGCTGTCTGTAGATTCGCCCAGAGACTCAACCCGGGATTGTGGTACTAGTCTTTGACCATCTAGCAGAAAACCGTTAGTCACCACATCAATTTCATTCGAGGGATTTTTCTGTCTAAGGGTTTGCGTAAATTCTCGATCCTTAATTTGCTCTAACTCTATAGCCTCGCGAACCGATAAGATCGGTCCGGACGGGATATTCGCTGCATTCAAAAGGCTCAACCAATCAGCGGTCTTTTTGGTAGAGAGCACTTTTTCAATATCTAACTTCAGTTCATACCGGTTCAGTTTTCGAAGCTCTCGGGTGAGGTATCGAGGATCATTCTTAAGATTCCGTGCCGCGAGTACCTCTGTCAGTTGATCCCATTGTCTGTCCTGATTGGCTGCGATATTGATTAGCCCATCTTGGGTATGAAATGCGCCACTCGGCGCAGACGTGAGATTCTCGTTTCCAACACGGGATGGTTCTGTGTGTTGCATCAAGAGATTGGAGACCGCCCAACCCATGGTTGTTAGAATACTTTCAAGCATCGAAACATCGATATGTTGGGATGTCTTCTGGTGTAACGCGGCCGACACTGCGAGGGCGGCGGTCAACCCACCTATGGTATCCGCGATGGGATAGCCAACTCGATAGGGTGGTGTAGTTTGATCGCCAGTGATATCCATCACTCCACTGAAACCTTGGATAATTTGATCGTAAGCTGGATTATTCTTTAACGGACCTTCTTGCCCAAATCCAGAGATGGCGCAGTAAACAAGAGGCTCTTTGATTTCACAGCAAGCTTCGAAATTGAATCCCAAACGATCCATAACACCCGGCCGAAAGTTCTCGATTAATGCGTCAGAGGTCTTAAGTAGATCTCTGAAAACCTTTTTGCCGTCGGAGTTTTTTAGATCGATGGAGATAGAACGTTTGCCGGCATTCTGAGCTAAGAATGAGATACCCATGCGCGCGTCGTTCCAGTTTGAGTTGGCTCCTAATTGCCGCGCCAGATCACCGTCAGGTGCTTCAACTTTGATGATTTCGGCACCGAGTAGACCGAGCTGATAACCACAAAAAGGACCGGAAAGAACGTTGGTAACATCTAAGATTCTGAATCCACTGAGCGGTTTTTCATTATTCAACGCAGAGACCTCTGATGATTGAGTCGACTGACAGCCTCGCCCGATGGCAAAAGGTATTAATTTGTATTAATTAGGGTAGGACTGAGAGTGGGTTGAGGCAACGAATAATTAAAGCAAATGTGAGCCGTTTGATTTTTGGTAGAAAAGGCTCCCGGAGGAGCCAAATACCTCTCAATGACAGACGAGACCTTGTAAAGTGATCACTGGTCACTTCGAATTTTTCTATCCCTGAGTATGGGATAAATTAGCAAGGCAAGAGCTAGGACAAGGATTCCCAGTGTCATCGGTCGCTCCCATATGAATTCCAGCCCGCCAGCTTTTCGCATTGCGCGCCCAAGATTGTCTTCAAGCATGCCACCCAAAATAAATCCGATGATCAGAGGCGGAAGGGGAAATCCTCCGAACCTTAGAAGAGTCGCCATGCAACCGAGACCAATCATGATCAACAACTCTGTCGAATTATTTTGGCCGATATATGCACCGATAAGTGAGAAGAAAATAACAAACGGAATCAGATAATGACGAGGGACTGTCAGGAGTTTTGCGATGTATGGAATCAGTGGCAGGTTCAGGATTAATAGAACCATATTCCCGAGGTACATCGAGATGATCACTGCCCAGAAGACTTCTGGTTGATTTTCCATTAGGCGCGGACCCGGGGTGATACTCAAAGCGACGAGAGCTCCGAGGAGGATGGCTGTGGTGCCCGATCCAGGAATGCCGAGGGTTAGCATTGGAACGAAGGAGCCGGTGCAGGCCGCGTTGTTCGCAGTCTCTGGCGCGGCCAGGCCACGAATCGATCCCTTGCCGAACTTTTCGCGCTCATTGGTGGGTGCGAGATTTCGTTCGATTCCGTAGCCTAAGAATGAGGCCATTGTTGCTCCGGCGCCCGGGAGAACGCCCACGAAGAAGCCCAGTAATGATTGTCGACAAACGACTGGAGTAATTTCTTTTGCCTCCTCTTTAGTGATGCGAAGGTTCTCGATCTTGTTGTTGTTGGCCATTGCCTCACTGCGCCGTTCGTCGAGGACTAAAAATAATGCTTCTGGTAGAGCGAAGAGGCCCATCACAAGGGTCACAAAATAGATCCCGCTCTGGAGATCCATGATTCCCATGGTGAATCGTGCGGCGTTATGCAGCGCTGACTCACCGACGGTTGCGAGCATGATTCCAAAAATTGTCATGCACAGCGCTTTGACAATCTTACCTTTGCCAGCGAATGCGGCTATTGCGGTGAGGCCTAACACCATTAGAGCGAAGTATTCAGCGGACCAAAATAGTTTTGCTACTGCAGACAAGACTGGGGCGAAAATCATCAGGAGGATTGCACCAATCGTCCCTCCAGCGAATGAACAGATCGCGGCAATGGTAAGGGCCTTTCCTGCCTGGCCTGCGCGGGCCATTGGGTAACCGTCAAATGACGATGCGACAGTTCCGGCAACACCGGGTGCATTGATTAGGATAGACGACGTAGAGCCTCCGAAGATTGCGCCGTAGTAGACTCCAGATAGCAAGATTAGTGCGGATGCAGGATCACCGATCTGGATCGCTATAGGGATCATGATCGCGATGATTGACATGGGCCCGAGACCGGGAAGCATGCCAATGAAGGTGCCTAGGAAACACCCAATAAATACCATGATTAAGTTGAAAGGGCTTATCGCAGCACTGAGACCCGTGAGTAAGCCCTCGATCATGGTAGGCCTCCTGCTAGCACTGGCAACGGTACGAGATATATCCCGAGGACATCATCGACCAAGTACCAAATCAGTCCGCTCGCAATCAGGCCAGTACTGAGAGATCTGAACCACTTTGTTTCGCCCAAGACTCTCGAGGACAGAACAATGAAAAGTGTGGTTGATGGAATAAATCCTAACGGTCGTAACAGTAGCGCGTAACAAACCGCCAAACCGATTAATAGAGCTGTGTCTTTCCAAGCAAAATCGCGCCAACCGTGCGCATCTTTTTCAGACAAATCACTGCCGGGAAGCAACAAAAGTAGGGTTGAAAATAGAATTCCGAACGCAGCAAGACCCAATGGCATGGTGTTCGGTTTGAAGGGCATCCGCGCCTCAAATGGAAGCAGCGGATGCACCCAGGCTAGGTAACCGTATCCTATCGAAAAAGCCAGTAGTCCGAGAGCTATGAAGCGATCGATACGGGCCACGGTCTTATAGGAATCCGAGTTCTTTCATTAGACCACCGATTTCTTTTTCCTGCTTTTCGAGGAATTTTACGAAATCGTCCCCTGGATTGTAGATATTGACCCACTTGTTTTGCGCGCGGACTTCTTCCCATTCCTTGGTGTTGTACATATCGCCCAGTACTTTGACGTATGCAGCTTTTTGTTTCGCAGAGATTCCCGGTGCCGCGAAGAAGCCACGCCAGTTCACGAACTCAGCGTTATAGCCCTCACTCTTGAGTGACGGAATGCCGTCGATTGCCTTGGGGGCTGTGGTCACTAGGATGCGAACTTCACCCTGCTGGGCAAGACCAACCGCCTCAGACAAACCAGTCGAAAGCGCGTCTGCCTCGCCTGAGAGTAGCGAGGCCATCGCCTCTCCGCCCGCGTCGAATGGCAAATACTTCACTGAAAGTGGATCAGCTCCCGCCGATTTCATCGCGAGGGCCGCGACCAAGTGATCCATACCGCCAGCCACTGAGCCGCCAGCGATGGCTAGATCACTCGGATTCTTCTTGTAGATCGCAACAAGGTCCTTGAATGACTTGACCTTACTGTCAGATTTAACGACTAAGGCCGCGTAGTCCCCGATCGTACCCGCAATTGGTGTCAGGTCACGGAAGCTTTGAGGGAAAACTTTGGTGAGTGACCGAATGACGATGGGTGTTGAGTTGACCATCAACGTCCCTGTGTTGGATTTCGCGTTCTCGATTAAGTAACCGATGGCTTTACCACCGCCACCGCCCGACATATTTTCGTAGGAAGCGCTTCCGATAAGACCAGAACGTGTGAGCACGTCTCCTGTCCCGCGCGCTGTTCCATCCCAACCACCACCCGCACCACCAGGGATAAGGAAGTGGATGCTATCGATTTTGCTGTGGCTACCGGCTTGGGTAAGCGGGCTAAATGCCACGACGCTTGCCAGACTGGCAACCGCTGCTGCCTTAAAAAAAGAAAGTTTCATGTGTTCTCTCCTGTTATGGTTATGAGTAAGACACTTTCGCGTCAAGCCTGTAAACACATCAACCTGATGTTAATCTAATATGCGTTTACTGCTCGTTGAAGATACCCAAGATTTGGTTATTTTGTTAGCGAACAAGGTCAAAATCGCTTATTACCGAGTGTGCGTCTAGACGTTATCCATTTAAAGCGGAAGGGTGGGCCGATAGTGCTCATTCGAGTCACGCCGGCTCTTGTCGTTCGCCTTGAGGGGGTGAACCGCTGGCGAATTTACCAACGCTGGAACCGGTTGGTTAAGTTACCTTAGCACGCAGGCCTTCTTATTCACTGAGTTAGTACCCAAACGCAAAAAGCGTGATCATTGCGAGTCCGTTGACACCGAAAAAACCTACCGAGAGTCCATGCAGAAGTGCAAATTTTTTCTTCATTTGTGGGCTCGGATCGTTGATTAGTTGATCGGACACGCCGTTGACCATGGGCATGATGATCCTCAAATTCAGATACGCCAATACCGTGACCAGAAGCCCGACACCGATCCCGTAATGATAGGTCGTACCATTCGTAGAAAGAGCGATGCTGAGACCTATGATTGCGAGTCCAACAGCGATCTCGTACCTGAACAGTCGAGGAAAATAGGCCCTCAGGAATGAGCTGGCCTGAGGTCCATCGAGTACAGCGAAAACCGTCGGTGAGACTGTCAGGGTGAACATTGTGATCGCGCCGAGCCAACCAAAAATAAGCGCATGCAGTGTTGTTAGCATTACAGATCCTCCAGAGATTCTTTTAGGCAGATGACAGACAGCCTCTAAACAATAGGTTTAGTGGTACTGGATGATTCGGTTTTCAATTGTGGAAATTTGGCTTGAAGTTTGCTCAATCAGTGTTGGTGTCAGATTTTTGGAGATTTAATCGATGGACATGATTATCGGGACTCTTTGGTTCGGGGCAATGTTTTTATTTACTGGTGTTGTCGATATGTTAATTGATCGGTATCAATATCAAATCGAAATGAATGAGTTGTAGCGAGCGCATGCTACGGTAACTCGCTGTACGGATTGGTCTGAATATAGACTAACGCACGTCGACTGACTGAGTAACTATTTCTGGAAACCTACCTAACATTGTTTATGTCGTCCTTCTTAGCGTCGACTCTTTTCCCCGCGCAGTCGGAAGCTATTTTAGCGGCTTCGATTTTATATCAGCCGTCGTCTGTCCTTTATTTAGTGATGATTGCTTCCATTGGAAATGTGCTTGGAGCCTGCGTGAATTGGGGGCTTGGTCGATTCTGTAGTCACTCTGTTGAGCGACATATCTTTCGTCGCTCAAGGAAGATGGACCGACTTTTTGGTTGGTATAAGCGTTATGGCTGGATTACGTTACTCGGCAGCTGGTTGCCTTTCATCGGTGACCCATTAACTCTCTGTGCCGGCATCATGAGAGAACCGCTATGGCGATTCATGCTCGTGGTAACTATAGCCAAAACAGCACGTTACCTTGCGCTAGCGCTAGCGGTCACTGATTTTTTCTCTAATTAACAACCGTCGCACCCAATAACCTCGAGATTTCTTGTCCGTATTTTGCGGTCTCTTGACCAAGCGTCGCGATCGATCGATCATCCATACGTGCAACTGGCCCTGAGATAGAGATGCCGGCCACAACCTGGTTTAGAGAGTTGAAAATCGGGGCACCGATACAGCGCATACCCGGAAAGCGTTCTTCCCTGTCGAGCGCATACCCTATGGCACGAATTCGATTGAACTCATCAAGCAGTTCTTTCTCGTTTATCAATGTGTTCTGGGTAAATTGTTCGAACGGTGCGTTCTCGAACAGATCTTTCTGATCGGTGATCGCAATGTATGCTGCGATTGCTTTGCCGATACCTGAAGCGTGCCATGATCCCCTCGATCCTGGCCGGAAAAAAGCTCGGATCGCATGATGAGTCTCATGCTGTGCAAGGAAGATCACCTCAGCCTGGTCCATGATTCCTAAGTTCGCCGTCTCCCCTGTACGGATTGAGAGCTCCTTGAGGACTGGCCTGGCCACATTCAGCAGCTTAGCCGCACGCGGGAACGCGCTTCCAACTCGAAAAGCCTCGATACCAATCGACCAACTTGCATCCGATTTTGATTGCCTCACGAACCCGTGGGACTCTAGTGTCAACAAAAGTCGGTGCAGGGTTGCCATCGGCATGTCTAAATCCAGCGACAAGTCATTCAGAGACACACCGTCGGATTCAGCGATTTTTCTGAGTGCGATCAGTCCCTTATCGAGTGCTTTCGATGGGGTATTCTCATTTGAGGCGCTGCGGGGCCTGCCCCTGGGCTTTTTGAAATCGTTTTCTGCCATGGTCCGTCTCTCAAGATCGACCAAGTGAATTTAGCAAATTCTATGATCGATAATTTTTCATTTTTTTTTAATTCCAAAAAATGGAAAATTTAAAATATTGTTTTTATTGAGTTTTTATTTGTTCATTATTTCTTATTTTATTTTATGAATAAATATACGGTGGTTCGAAATAGTCGTAAAGTTCATTTTTCCAAAATTAAGAGGAAATTCGGATGAACCAGCTTAACCCTGTTTTTATCCCAGGACCAACCAATTTGCCGGAATCCGTTCGTCGGGTGATTGATCAACCAACGATTGATCATCGTTCGCCTGCGTTTGCATCCCTGTTGCCTCAGCTTTTCGGCGACCTCAAGAAAATCTTTGCAACAGATGCAGCGAAAATTTTTGTTTTTCCGGGAACGGGCACAGGCGGCTGGGAGGCTACTGTCGCGAATACCCTCTCACGGGGTGATCGGGTACTCGCGTGCCGACATGGTGTGTTTTCTGATAAGTGGATTCGCTTGTGTCAAAGCTTCGGCCTGATCGTTGACATTATAGACTGCGACTGGAGCGGTCCAGCGGATCCAATCCGAATCGAAGAGATACTGCGGGCAGATTCGGGAGGTCAAATTAAGGCGGTTCTGGCCACACACAACGAGACAGCGACCGGTGTACGGACGGACTTAGCCGCCATCAGGGAGTCGATCAATGCGTCTGGTAGCGAGGCGTTGTTCTTTGTCGATGGAGTAAGTTCTATCGCGTCCATGGATTTTCGGATGGACGAGTGGGGTATCGACGGGGCCGTAACCGGGTCGCAGAAAGGGCTCATGCTACCGGCAGGACTTGCGATAGTTGCGCTTAGCGAGAAGGCGATCAAAGCAGGTCAGTCGGCGGGGCTGCCCAGGTTCTTCTTTGACTGCTCGCAGATGGACCAAACGACGACAGCGGGCGGGTTTCCCTACACACCACCTATGCAGCTTATCGCCGGCTTGCAGCACGCGCTCGATCTTCTGTTGACTGAGGGTCTTGATCAGGTCTTCAGTCGACACTTCAAAATGGCCGAAGGTGTCAGGCAGGCAGCCGCTTCATGGGGTTATCAACTTTGCTGCAGTGATCTGCAGTTTGCTTCGGATACCGTGACCACGATCATGGTTCCAGAGGGCTTCAATGCTGATCGCTTGGTCGAATATGCGTACAGCCGGTATGGGATGTCGTTTGGGGTTGGGCTCGGGCAACTTGCGGGCCAAGCATTTCGGATTGGTCATCTAGGAATGTTGACGGAGGCACAGGCCTTGAGTGGGTTGGCTGTCATTGAGATGGCGATGAAAGATCTTGGTTATCCTATTGTCAGTGGCAGCGGTGTTGCTGCGGCTCAGGATTGGTATCGCTCTGCGTTTAGTTTGGATTCACAGGGCTCGGCAGCGATTGAAGAACCAGTATGCGAGGACGTGGCGTGATGAATGCACCAGTAGAAGAGAATCTCGAGCCCGTGAAGTGCGTCGGGATGGAATCGGTGGTGGTGGCACCTGACCTGACCATCGATCATGTGCTTCAGGCCAGAGAGCGAATTAACCCACACATTCACAACACCCCGATATTGACCTCAGCGTACCTGAATGAGCGGATCGGAGCCGAGCTGTTTTTTAAGTGCGAGAATTTTCAGAAAGCTGGTGCCTTCAAGGTACGAGGCGCCTGCAACTCTGTTTTCGGTTTAACAGATGAGGATGCCGTTTCGGGAGTAGCAACGCACTCATCTGGAAACCATGCGTTGAGTCTCTCGTACGCGGCCGGTCGACGCGGAATCCCGTGCCACGTGGTCATGCCCAAGACGGCGCCACAGGCGAAAAAAGACGCAGTCCTCGGTTACGGTGGCTTGATCACCGAGTGCGAGCCATCGACCAGCAGCCGAGAAGCAGTTTTTGCAGAGGTTCAAGCGAAGACTGGTGCCGAGTTTGTGCATCCCTACAACGATCCTCGTGTGATTGCAGGGCAGGCGACTTGCTCGGCTGAGATGCTTGAATCGGTCGAGGGTTTGGATACTATTGTCGCGCCTATTGGAGGCGGGGGGATGATTTCTGGGACCTGTCTGACGGTGAGTAACCTAGCACCACACATCGAAGTATTTGCGGCCGAGCCTCTACAAGCCGATGACGCGGCACGCTCGTTTCGGTCTGGTCGAATTATTGCCGACGATGCCCCAGTAACCGTCGCTGACGGCCTTAAGGTACCTTTGAAAGAGAATACATGGCACTTCGTATCGCACTACGTGGCAGACGTACTAACAGCGACCGAGGAAGAAATTATTGATGCTATGAGAATAACCTGGCAGCGCTTGAAAATTGTTATGGAACCAAGCTGCGCCGTTCCTTTGGCAGTCATTTTAAAGAATCAGGATGTATTTCGTGGTCGACGGATTGGAGTCGTTGTAACTGGTGGGAATGTTGATTTAGATCGACTCCCTTGGATGAAGTGAGAAAATTATGAACAGTGCATTGAATTGGAATGATTTAGAGGTCGGTTATGACATTCCGGCGCGGATCGGCATGCGTGAGAGTGAGGTGCAAACTCCGTGTCTGGTGGTAGACCTTGATGCGTTGGAGCGGAACATCAAGAAGATGGGTGATTTCGCGAAGGAGCACGGTTTGCGTCACAGGGTCCACGGCAAGATGCATAAGTCGGTAGATGTAGCCCTTTTGCAAGAGCAGTTGGGCGGTGCCTGTGGTGTGTGTTGCCAGAAAGTAAGCGAGGCTGAAGTCTTTGCCCGTGGTGGCATCAAGGATGTGCTTGTATCAAACCAGGTGCGTGATCCAGCAAAATTGGCGCGTTTGGCGCGTTTACCAATGTTGGGTGCGAGAGCGATTGTCTGTGTTGATGATCCTACCAATGTCGCCGAGCTTTCTGCCGCCGCAACAGAGGCAGGTACGCAAATAGAGTGTCTGGTAGAGATTGACTGTGGAGCGGGCCGTTGTGGAGTGACGACAACTCAGGAGGTAGTTGACATCGCGGTGGCTATTGATAAAGCGGATGGACTCAAGTTCGCGGGGATCCAAGCATATCAGGGGGCCATGCAGCACCTAGATCTTTACTCCGAGCGTCAGGAAAAAGTACAGATCTCCATTGGTATGGTAAAAGAGGCAGTCGAGGCACTTTCAGACAGTGGCCTAGAGTGCGACATCGTTGGTGGTGGAGGAACCGGATCCTACTACTTCGAGGGAGCATCTGGTGTTTATAACGAGCTTCAGTGCGGATCCTATGCGTTTATGGACGCTGACTATGGACGAATTCTTGATGAGAAAGGTGAGCGGATTGATCAAGGCGAGTGGGAGAATGCTCTGTTCATTCTGACGTCGGTGATGAGCCATGCTAAAGCCGACAAAGCGATCTGTGACGCCGGTCTGAAGGCACAATCTGTCGATAGTGGCTTACCCGTAATTTATGGTCGTGAAGACGTAAAATACGTGAAGTGCTCAGATGAGCACGGAGTCATTGAGGATAAAGAAGGCGTGTTAAGGGTCAACGATAAGTTGCGTCTTGTTCCTGGGCATTGTGATCCTACCTGTAATGTACACGATTGGTATGTCGGGGTTCGTAACGGTGTGGTCGAGGTGGTATGGCCAGTGTCAGCGCGTGGGAAGGCTTATTAGCGTCTAACCTACGCGAGTGAGCAGACCCCGGAGGTTGTATGCACATAATCACTGAGCGACAAATCGCTGAGGTCTTGGATCCTGAAATTGCATTTTTTGCTGTGCAGGATGTATTCGCCAGTATGGAATCTGCGGCTTGGAACTTCCCAGTGGTCCGAGAATCACTGGGATACCAAGACGCACTGTATGGTTTTAAGTCTGGGTTTGATCCGGCCTCGGGTGCGTTAGGGCTTAAAGCAGGGGGGTATTGGCCTAACAACGCGTCTAACGGCATCGCCAACCATCAGTCATCGATTTTTTTGTTTGACCCCGAGTCAGGACAATGCACCTCGTTATTGGCCGGCAATACCATTACAGCCCTGAGGACGGCGGCAGCGTCGGCCGTCTCAATCGATCGTTTATCGATTACCGGGCCGAAGACACTGGGCCTACTTGGTACAGGCCATCAGTCAGTTTTCCAGTTGGAGGCAGCATTGCGCGTGAGAGCTTTTGACGAGGTTGTAATCTGGAACCGGTCCGGCCGTGATCTTCAGAAGCATCTTGCCATGGCTGATTACTATGGTGTGCGCTGTCGCGAGGCTGAGCTTGAGACGGTGGTAAAGGATCACAGGTAATTATCACGATCACCTCTTGCTTTGAGCCACTGTTCCCAAGTCAGTGGGTCAATGGAGGAACTCATATCGCAGCCATGGGAACCGACACGAGAGGCAAGCAAGAATTGGATCCAGCACTGAGTTCGCGAGCTCAAAGATTCACAGACGAGATCGCACAGTCAAGGACTATTGGAGAGTTCCAACATGTATCCCATGACGCTCCGATAGTGACAATCGGGTCAGTTATTGAAGGAACCGAGAGTGGTCGCACTAACGACGAGCAGATCACTGTATTCGATGGAACAGGCGTAGGATTGCAGGACCTTGCATGCGCACAGGCAGTGATAAAGGCTCTCGGAGCATCATAAAAGGGTTACATTGAATACAGGTTGTGCCGATTTTTACTCAGACACACAAACACTCCCATCGCGGGCGATGTTGGAGAGTGTGGTGGGTGTCAGAACGGGTGACGAACGTCATGGTGCTTGTCCGACCACCAATGAGTTATGTGAGCGGGTAGCCGACTTGTTTGGGATGGAGGACGCCGTGTTCCTTCCTTCAGGGAGTATGTGTAACCAAATAGCAATCGCCGTTCACACCAGACCCGGAGATGAGATTATTTGCTCTCGCGAAAGCCACATTGTTTTCGCAGAGTGTGGCGGCCTCGCAAAACTATCAGGCGCGATGGTGTCCGTGATTGATGCCGACAGAGGTCTATTCGCAGCCGATGATGTTTCTCGCCTCTACCGACGGCCTTCTTCGTTTTCTCCGCGCACGCGTCTGGTCGTGACGGAACAAACCTCCAACCTGGGGGGAGGCGCGATCTGGCCACTAGATCAAATTCAGGCAGTCTCTCGAACTGCAGCTAATCTCGGTTTGTCGGTCCATATGGACGGTGCTAGGGTCCTTAATGCCGCTGTAGCTACTGGGATATCTGTGAGCGATTACGCTTCCATGCACGATAGTGCCTGGTTGGCATTCACCAAAGGGCTGGGGTGCCCCGTTGGGGCTGTGTTGGCTGGATCGAGGGATTTTATCCGTGAGGCCTGGCATTTTAAGCGTATGTTCGGTGGAGCGATGCGACAGACTGGAGTGTTGACCGGCATGTGCCTGTACGCGCTTGATCATCACGTTGAGCGGTTGTCCGAGGACCACGCTCGTGCGAAGCGAATCGAGACTTTCCTTAGTGGTTGTGAATTGTTCTCTCGTGTTCTCCCGGTAGACACCAATATTGTTCTCGCTGAAATCTCGGCTGACGCTGGTCTCAATGCCCCGGAACTCCGCGATTTTTTGGCTAAAAAAAATGTCCAAGTCATGGCAGTAGGTCGTGATCGGCTACGGATGATTACACATTTGGACTCAGATGATATGGCAGTAGACCGACTGTTTGAGGCAATGGAGACCGCTGAGTCTTTAAAATAGAACCGGTGATAGCTGACTGAAAATTAGAGACGAAGTGTATATCCGGGAACTGGAATTTACGTGGAGAGTATAGAGCGGTTCGCTATTTGGGTTGATGCCGATGCCTGCCCGAAACCGATCAAGACTTTGGTTTATCGAGCCTCGGATAGACTTAAAATTCCTGTGTTTCTGGTGGCAAACGGCTTCCTACAAAAACCACCCCACCCACTTGTGTCTGTGGTTCAAGTGTCGAAGGGCTTCGATGTCGCTGATAACGCAATCCTAGAACGTATGAGTTCTGGTGATTTGGTGATTACGCAGGACGTCCCGTTGGCATCTGAAGTCGTTGCGCAGGGTGGATACGGGCTGAATCCGCGAGGATCTTGGTACGACGAAGAATCAGTCAAGAGTTATCTGAGGCGTCGTAATGAGCGGGAAGAAATGCGTGAAGCTGGCCTGATTCAGGGAGGTCCCCAACCTTTTTCACAAAAGGATACGCAGCAATTTGCCCGTGTTTTTGATCAGTTTTTAGCCAGAGTCAAACATTAGTGGCTTGGTTCTCTAGGCGTCGAGAAACCACGGCTCTGATTCAAAAGTCGACCCTGCAGTTGCAATGGCCAGTGGAGGTGCGTCGCTCAGCACGTCGGCGGACGCTTGAGATGCGTGTCACCCGAGACAATCGAGTTCGTGTGTTGTGTCCGATGATACTGAGCGACGCTCAAATCTCTGACTTTGTGAGTGCCAAGTCGGCGTGGATTGAGTCTAGGTTGAGGATCAATGCGAGTGAAACTCATGGTTCGTCACAAATAATAACTACGGGATCTGTTCTCTTTTATCGCGGACAAAACCTGACCCTGGTGGCTTCTCAAGCAGAACAGACTGCTATCATACTTGATCAAGATCAGCTAATCGTGCAGGCACAAGGAAACAGTCCTGAGGCTCTGAACGCGCTGCTTCGGGATTGGTTCTACCAACGCGCCAAAGAGATTCTCCTTGAACGCACGGAGTTCTATTCTCAGGCTCTCGGCCACCAGCCAACAAATATTATATTTAAGGCATATCGATCGATGTGGGGCCGGTGTAATGCAAGTGGGGAGATAGCCTTTGACTGGCGGATAGTCATGGCCCCCGATTCAGTGATTGAGTATCTAGTGGTTCATGAACTTTGTCACCTAACCCATTTTGATCATTCATCCAGATTTTGGGACTTGGTGGAGTCGGTGAAACCAGATTTTCGGGAATCGAAATTATGGCTTCGCGCGAATGCGCGCTGGATCAAACAGATGTTCGAGAATGACTCTGGTATTCATTAATCAACGTACCCGATATAGCTCGATAATCTCGCGATTCAATTCCAATCCTACTCCAGGGCGTTCCGGAATTTTGAGGTGTCCGTCCTTGACTTGGTAAGGCTCTTTGAACAGAGGATCGGACCAATTCATCCACTCGAGGTAATCAGCGGTTGGGGTCACTCGCATCAAATGCGCTGACACCTCATGATAGAGATGTGAAGAGACTGGTTTCTTATAGGCCTCTGCCAGGGCAGCGGTTTTAATCCATCCGGAGATACCTCCGATCCGCATGAGGTCGGGCATGATCGCGTCACCCGATCCTATTTCGAGGCTCTGAGTCGCATGATCTACGCCATGAAAGTTTTCCCCCAGGATCAGTGGCGTTGAGATGACGCGGCGAAGCGCCGCGTAGTTTTGCAGTTCGTAATAGGGGATGGGTTCTTCAAACCAATAAAGGTCCTCTTGATCTAGTGCCTTGAGCCGGGGGATTGCGGCATTAAATGTCAGGACTTGATTAAAATCACACAGGAGATGACCTTCTTCATCTATTTGACTTCTCACAGCCTCAATGGCCTTTAGATCTGTATCCAAGTTGTCTCGGCCCAAACGAATTTTTAGTGCCGAAAAGTTACCCTCGTGTCGTAATTCTGCAGCCTGTTTTGCTAGTTTCTCAGGTGGGAGCAGCCAAAGCCCCCCTGAGTTGTATGCTTTCACATCTGCGAGGTCCCCGCCCAGATGTTCGCAGAGCGGTAAATCAGCGTCTTTGGCGCTGGCGTCCCACATCGCTATATCAAGGGCAGCCAGCGCATACATGGCGATTCCAGAGCGCCCTAATAAGCTGATTTGGTGCAGACCGATCTCATAAAAATCTGCGGGCGCGAGCGGCTTGTTCTTAATTAATCCAGAAAGTTCTCGAATAACAAATTCAATTGGTTGCGTGTAATTCACCAGGTAGGGGCAAATGTAACTGTTCCCGACAACGCCGTTGTCCAGAGTGATTTCAGTAATGATGAATGGCCATTTATCATAATGTCCGACCGCCGAGACTATGGGACGTCGTAACGGTAGGTTGACAGTGACCACAGATATAGTTGTGACAACTGGGTGCATAGTGATCCGTAGTTTCAAAATATCTTTGTAATGTCATAGTTTGAAGAATCTCGCAATTCTTGGGGTAGTAGCACTTTACTACTGAGCTTCAAGATCACGGTTCATCGAGACGTCTATCCTCAGGGTGAGACGCTTGACGCCTGACCAGAGCACGCTGCGATTGGATTCATGGTCGTTTTTTCGAGAATGCTGGTTTGAGCTTAAAAGGGTTGGTGCGCTGCGAATGGGTATCCGTTGGTGCAAACGAGAGTCTAAAAATCGTCACGGAAATTGATATTCAAAAACTACGTGAGGATTTCTCCCGGGGTGGGGATGGGTCGTAGTGGTTTATGCACCTGCAACACTTGGACTCGACTATTGAACTGTTGAATACCTAAAACATAAGAGGATACTCAAACTCTGGTTCCGCAGTTATTTCTCTTCCCGAGAAATTGACGAGCAGCAAGCAGGACACTTCGTAAGAGTCCCGGAGAGGGCGCCTGTTTTGACAGGCAAACGAAGGAATAGTTCGACGCCTTGGCTGTCTTGGGTTTATTCCTCTGGTATACGAGGCGGAACCAGAAAAGGCTGAGTCGACGCTCGGCCTTTTTTATTCTTCGTTGGTCGTGGTTATATCCCAGACCCTAAAGTACAGGCACTCCTTTTTCGGTTAGCCAGGGTGACTTTGGTCTTGCTTCTACAATTTCGAAGATGGCCTGTATTGGTCGGCATAGCCGCGTGCCTTTACTTGACATAACAAATGGTCGTTCGAGTGCTGCCGGATAATTGATGACATGTTGAATAATTACCGCGTCTTCGCCTTTTTTGATTGGGTCTTGAAGTATTACTCGCGTATCGGGTCTGAGCATTTCCCGCCACCCAAGGCCAGTCGTCGCTTTTAAATCATGCAACAACGCGGCTGTCCATCCCGTATCGAGGTACAGGACGATGGTTGGTTCTATCCCGGCATCTCTGAGGAAGCGGAGCGCATCCCTTGACTTGCTGCATTTGGGATTGTGATAGATGGTTGTCTTCATCTTAGTAAGTATCTCCAATTGGATCGACCGGCTGGTCTAAGTTTTTTCTGGACATTCAGGCTACACAAAATTTGCCGAATTGAACCAATCTGTCTGGTGCACCGTCCGTTTATATTGGCATCTATCTTGCAGAGTATTAAAGCATGTAAGTTTTTTGACGGAGAAATAACAATGTCAGCGTTAACAAAATTAGAATTCGAACGTGACGTCAACTGTATCGAAATCAGTCTTTTTGCGCAGTGTCGGGCCCTTATTAGTGAGGGGATGGCAACAGAGATCGATCAATTGATCGAACGCGCCGGTGGATCTGAGTCTGAGGTAGAACTTGATAAAATTCGTTTAATTAAAGAAGTTGCACTCGGTTCAAAGGCATTAGTCGGTTAATTTTTGCCCAGTCCAAAGCGTCTTCAATAATCAGCCGGCGATCATTCAGCGCCATGCAAGGGATAGAGTGTCGCTGCTAACTCATTGGTACTGTCTTATTGAGAGTAAGGCACCTAGGGTGATCGCAAGAGATCAAGGCCGCACCCTTTAGAACGGGCTCCTTTGTGCCGATATATCAGTGTGTCGGAGTCAAGGATCGTGGTTTTGCCGGTGATTAGATATTTGATCGCGTCGCTTTTATCGTTTATGGCTATTGGGTTGCATGCTGAGAACGCGCAGAAACTTGGCTCGCCTGCGGCCGTCCTCGATGCACTCCAGCATAGGCAGGGAGACGTGGTTCTGGCCCTTATAGACGGCCCAGCTGATCAATCAAGTCGACTCAAAAGCTTACAAGGCTTACTTAGTGTTTACTCGCTCGAATTGAATGGCATTGATTTGGGGCAGGTTCGCCGTAATGACGTGCTTCAGGTACGTCCTCGGCTTGGTTTGAACAAGTTGATTGTCAGTGATGCGTTCAAGGACACCGATCAGACGGAGCTAAATTTTCCGGCAATGCGTTCGGCCGGTGTATCCACCACTATCGTTGAGATTCAGACATCGCGTCAGTTTAGCTGGATTCAGGCGCTTCCGTTGTCTAGGCGTGACGTCCAGGCGATTCATGATGCATTGGATAGGAGTCAGCATGGAGGGATGGGTAGGGTCATCGATTTGATTCGCTCGCGCGGTAACGAGCCCACTCCATCGCAACGCAAGCATATGAACTGGAGTAGCGGACGCTCGAACTTTGATGACAATGGTGATGAGTCTGATTCGGAACCTACGAGTTCAAAATCTGCAAGCTCAGGATCCCCAGAAACAACAGCCAAAAATTCTGATGTGTCGAGTAACACTGGGCCAGAGTCTTCATCAGATAAGGTTTCTGAGCCGTCGTCTGAATCGATCGAAAAAGAGTCCNCGGTAAATATNTCAGCNGATCGCAGGAGCTATTACTAAGTCGTTCATTTNNNAGTACACTANGCGCNGTNTNCGGCTGAGGGTCTAACGTGAGCCAATCCATCGAAGTCAAAGTCTGTGACGGTATCTTGTGTGCTGACTTTAATGAGGGACGTTTGGTCGTTGATACTGGCTCACCAGTGTCTCTGGGNCCTNACATNACGGTACAAATTTTNGGTAACGCANTACANCTGAGTCCNAGTTTTGGAAGTTACACATGGNCATCAATCCAGCAGGCCCTNCCATTTGACGCNGTTGGACTGATTGGTGTGGACGCGTTNAGNGATTCGACCCTTGGGTTNGACGTNGGNAATCNAACNCTNGCTCAAATAGATGCAGAAATCACNGGTAACNCCGNGGCNTTTNTAATGGGGTCTCCNGTCATGGNGTGTCAGATCGGCGAGGAAAAANNAAGGTGCCTGCTCGATACAGGNGCCGGNTTATCGTATCTACGCGATTCCCNAGTCNCTGTGTCCGNTAAGTCGCTNGGNAAGCGTNANGACTTTCATCCGATACTTGGACACTTTGANGTTGAAACGGNGGCATGTTNGGTCATGNTAGGGGAGCANNTAATCACNGAAGTCTTTGGGATTGCGACCGAGAGNCTNATGCCGCTGATGGACTCCGCTCAGATTGANGNNATCTTNGGAACAAGCTTTTTTGAAAAGGGTGTGATCGANATCGANTTTNCAAACGAGGTCGTTGGGGNAACNNTCGANTAGTTTCAGATCAGTTCGAGGCGTCTGAAACCGCCTTNAATATGTCGNCCCATAAGNAGACTNGCNAGCTCGGCGTCNTGCAGNCGTATCGCNTTCAATANNTGTTCGTGTTCCTCNATCGACGAACGAATATTNGCTTCNTCTACNAGCCCACGGCTCCTGAATAGCAACGATTCCCGCATAACATGGTCAATCAGCGTAGCTAGCCGAGGAGCGTTAGCAATTTCGTGAATCATTGAGTGAAAAGTAATGTTGAGTTCAAAGTAGTCAGGGGGAGAGACTGCTGCAGCTTTAAGCATCTTCAAATGAAGTTCCTCTAACGCGTTATATTGTTCATTAGAGATACGTATTGACGCCAGTGAAGCGGCGCGGGCCTCCAGCATTTCACGAATTTCAAAGATCTCACGGATCTCCGACAGCTCCAGCCGCCTGACGACAATTTGCCGTGCGCTTATCTGCTCTAGCAATCCAACACTAATAAGTTCACGGATGGCCTCGCGTACAGGCGCCCGAGACATTCCTAAACGCTCGGCTAGATCGCGCTCAGTAATCTTGGTCCCGACGGCCAGAGCTCCCTGAAGAATAAGCTCTTCGGTTTTCCGGCGGGCTACATTGCTTAGAGATTCAGTCATGACGGGTCTTTCTTGTTATTAGTTTGGTATACCTTATATCTATTTTTTATGAAAATTCTACTACTTTCTTCTAACAAAAAATATTTTGGTATTGCAAAATCAATGTCGTAGCAGGTATAACAAAAAAATATTTCGTTGTGGAGCGCGTACACAAATTCTGCTGCTCATCGGGAAGTATTCTACTTATAAAAATAAAGAGGACTAAATCATGTTGAAAAAGTTAGTAGGGGCAACGCTCAGCCTCGCGTTGATCGCTGGCTCAGTGCAGGCGGCCGACAAAATGAGAATCTCTCTTCAGTTGCCGTTGAAAAGTCACTTGGGTCAAAACTTACTAGTCTTTGAGAAGGAAGTTGAGGCGCGCACGAAAGGCGCAATTGATGTCGAGATTTACGATAGTGCCCAGTTATATAAAGACAAAGAGGTACCGGCCGCTGTTGGTTCTGGCGCTATTGAGGCAGGCGTTGCATCTTTGACGCGGTACGTCGGTGACGCACCCGTCGTCGATGTGTTTTACATGCCTTTCCTTCTCAATTCCGAGGCCAAGGTCCGTGCCGCGGTCGCAGAGGGAAGCGTTGTCCGCACCACCATCGAAAAAGAGGTGGCTAAGACTGGTGGTGAGATTCTTTACTGGCAGGCATACGGCGGCGCGATCTTGTTGTCTAAGGGTGGTCCGATAAGAACACCGGCCGACATGAAAGGCAAGAAGGCTCGTGTGTTTGGTAAGACGCTGGGGGACTTTGTGAAAGCAGCGGGCGGTGCGCCTACGTTGATTTCTGGGTCTGAACAATACCTAGCGTATCAAAGGGGAACCGTCGACATTGGCATGACTGGAGTTTCTGGTGTCAAGTCGAGAAAGCTCTGGGAGGTGATGGACACGATTACGGTCACTAACCATGCAGATATCGAGTTTGTCGTGGTGGTAAATACCAAGTGGTGGAACAGTCTTCCAAAGGATACCCGGGGACATATCCGTGACGCGGCTAAGGTTGCTCAGGAAAATGTGCGTGATGCCGTGTCTCAGATCGAGGCCGATGCTTATGCCGCCGCCAAGGCCAATGGAATGCAAGTCGTGGAGCTTTCCGAAAAAGAGCTGGATGCTTGGAAGGCTGTATCTCAGCCGGTGTATGACTCTTATCTTAAGGCTACCGGTGACTTAGGTAAGAAAATAATAGACGCTGCTGCAGGAAACTAATCCGCGTCATAAACAACGGCCTCGGTTGCGAGGCCGTCGTTGATAAGGATACATTCCTCATGCGTGTAATTTCGCAAATCTCAACCTGTGCGGGTTTATTGGGTGCAGGTCTTCTCGCCATAACTGGCCCGTTTCTCACATATGAGGTTGTGGCCCGATACTTCTTTACGGAACCCACTATATGGGCAGCTGAGATCAGCCAGCTTTGTCTTATTTGGGGCTGTCTGCTCGCTATGGCCTGGGTGCTGACACTACGTCACCACATTACGGTCAATGCTTTGACGGGTTTGTTACCCCCATCGTTTCAAAAAGTTTGCGTGGGTATTGCTCTGGTTGTCATCATTGCGTTCTCCTCAGTCATTGTGATTTGGGGCTGGGACATTTTCTATGAGAGTTGGGTTCGGGGTAGGACGACCGGATCTCTCTTGGATCTACCGACCTGGGTAGCGGAGCTCCCCGTTCCGTTGGGATTTTTATTACTGGCTGTTCAGGCTTGTGCTGAATTGGTGACTCTCCGGAAAGGGTCTACCGTGAGCCTGGGGGCCAGTCACGAATGACCATCCTTATCATTATCCTATGTTTATTTAGTCTCCTGCTGGTGGGCGTTCCTGTCGCGTTTGCGTTGGGCAGCATAGGGTTAGGAATGCTCATTATCGGAGGATTTTCACCGTTAATGGCACCACAGGCGGTCCTCTCGACGCTTGACGGCTTCATATTGTTGGCGGTCCCTCTATTTCTGTTGATGTCGAATGTTCTGCTAAGGGGAGGAGTTGGGCGCGATCTTTTTAGTGCCGTGCAAGCTTGGGTAGGACATTGGCCGGGCGGCCTGGCGGTTGCGACGATTTTGAGCTGTGGTNTATTTGCNGCAATCTCCGGCTCGTCGGTTGCTACCGCTGCGACGATTGGCACGGTCGCTATTCCTGAGATGGTGAGTCGTGGTTATGACCGGCGGTTTGTTTATGGGCTTTTGGCGGCTGGCGGGACACTCGGTATTCTGATACCACCATCTATCCCGATGATCGTGTTTGGGTTCGTTGCTGAAGAATCNGTGATTGCTCTGTTTCTCGCNGGCATNGGNCCAGGTTTGTTGCTTGTTGGTCTGTTCGTGGGGTTCTCAATGNTCTACGCACGATTTTCTGGNCAGTACACTCAGATGCCAAAATCNAGCTGGGCNGAGCGNAAAAAGTCTACGGTCANGGCTTTGCCCTCTGTAGCGCTNGCGGTGCTTATCGTAGGNGGNCTTTACTCNGGGGCATTCACGCCAACTGAGGCCTCNGCTGTCGGATTCGTTACTGCTATCTTGATCACTACATTTTGGTTACGTCGCCTGACNTGGCCTGCNTTTTGGGAGGCCGTGAAGGAGAGTGCGGTCACGACTACTGCGATATTAATCATCATCGCGGCCGCNAAAACNTTTGGCAAGGCGTTGGCGTTGTANCGGGTNCCNCAGGANATCTCCGCGTTTATCGCGATGAACATCGATGGACCCATCNTCTTCATCCTGATTGTTTCTTTGGTGCTGCTTGTGATGGGTCTTGTTTTCGAAACCTTGTCCATGATTCTGATAATGACCCCTGTGCTATTACCGGCAGCGATGGGTCTCGGGTTTGATCCGATATGGTTCGGGATCTACATGGTCATCATGGTNGAGTGCGCTCTCATCACACCACCGGTTGGGCTTAATTTGTATGTGATCCAGTCAGTTGCCAAAGTCGCACTCGGTGAGGTAGCNAGTGGAGTGTGGCCATTCNTAGTGATGATGCTGTTTTGCGTTNTGATTNTATTTATCTGGCCCGATCTCGCGCTCTACATTCCGTTTAAGTGGTGACAGGATGGANTACAGAAATCGNCTGCAGGGNNTGCTAGAAGAGAACACGTGCCACCTCATGCCNTGTTGCTTNGATGCCNTGTCNGCAAAGCTNATTGAGCAGGANGGTTATCCATTGACATTTATGTCTGGNTTTGCNGCGTCAGCCAGTCGNTTNGGNGCCCCGGATCTTGGGCTAATGAGCTATGGGGAAGTAGTCGACCAGGTTCGTTGCATTACCTCTGTNCTNAAGATACCTCTNATAGCTGACGGGGATACCGGATACGGTAANGCCATGAATGTTCGNAGAACCATNTANGGTCTTGCCCAAGCCGGTGCGTCCGCTGTCATGATTGAGGATCAGGTTTCGCCCAAGCGATGCGGTCATACCCCGGGAAAAGAGGTGGTGGGNAGAGATGAGGCCTTTGATCGNGTCCGTGCCGCGATTGATGCTCGCGATGAGGTCACNGCCGANGGNGGTCCAAAAGTTTTAATTTTGGGCAGGACCGANGCGCGGCANGANTTNGGNCTCGGAGAGGCAATAAATCGGGCTACGAAATTCGCCGANCTTGGCGCNGANATATTATTCATAGAGTCNCCCAAGACNGAGGAAGAGATGATCGAAATATGTCGATCTGTTCCNGGTCCGAAAATGGCAAATATTGTNGAGGGCGGNCTCACCCCAGAGCTGANGCCAGANNTTCTTGGNGAGATTGGTTATTCGNTAGCTGCCTATCCTTTGACGCTGCTNTCGGCCTCAATGCTGGCGATGAGAGANACGCTTCGCGACATGAAGGCTAATCGACAGNCTCGATTGATGGATTTTNTCGAGCTGAGAGANCGAGTCGGNTTCGAAGACTATTACGCGCTNTCTGAGCGTTATTCNACGTCAAAGCGTCGNGACTTATGAGGGAGGATGGNGTGACAGATAAAGCAGTCGGNCCNTTGACGGGAGTAAAAGTNATNGAGATGGGCTCCTTAATTGCGGGACCCTACGCAGGTGCCTTANTGGCGCAGTTTGGCGCAGATGTGATCAAAATTGAACCNCCCCANATCGGCGATCCGTTAAGNAAATGGCGAAAANTGGANGGTGATACCTCACTTTGGTGGTACTCCCAAAGCCGGAACAAGAAGTCACTGACNTTGAATCTCAAAGANCCNGANGCTCAAGCGGTGCTNCGTGANCTTGTTAANGAGGCNGANGTCCTGGTTGAGAACTTCAGGCCGGGGACACTCGAAAANTGGAATCTNGGATGGGATGTCTTATCGACCATTAACCAAAAGCTCGTNATGCTNCGAGTCTCGGGCTACGGGCAATCTGGCCCTAAGGCNNGTAAACCTGGATTTGCCGCGATAGCGGAGGCAATNGGTGGGCTAAGATATTTGATTGGATATCCTGATCGGGCGCCCGTNCGGACCGGCGTTAGTATCGGTGACACGTTAGCGTCGNTGTACGGGGTTGTTGGNACATTAATGGCTCTCCGGCACGCAGAGCGNGCGGGCGAAGGNCAGGTGGTTGATGTGTCGTTGATNGAATCTGTTTTAGCNGTGACAGANAGTTTAATCCCAGAATACGGCGCTGANGGTACGGTCCGTGANCGCACTGGATCATCCCTNCCAGGTATCGCTCCATCAAATACCTACATGACGAAAGATGGTCGTTATTTGGTCCTTGCGGCNAATGGNGACAGTATTTTTCAGCGACTGATGAGGGCTATTGGACGTCCCGATGTTGCNGATGATGCTCGGTTTAAGCACAACGANGGTCGTGCAGCAGCCTCTAGCGAACTCGANAACATNCTNGGNGNCTGGTCTGTNTCGGTTGATTTGACGGAAGCACTCGATATTCTAGAAGAAGCGTCAGTNCCAGCCTCNGGGATTAATTCAGTGGCNGAGGTCTTTGAGGATNAGCAGTTCAAGGCNCNTGGNTCGATTGAACATCATNCGCTTGAGTCNGGGCTTGATCTNTATATGCCTGCGGCGGTNCCCAGACTGACNAAGACACCGGGCCNGACACGTTGGCTTGGTCCAANGCTNGGTGAGCATAACCAAGAACTGCTCGANNAGTTGGGTCTAACNGNAGAGATGATACGAAAGGTTTCTGGAGGATNGTGATGTTAATTCGCCCTACCGATCGGATTCACATCCAAGAAGTTGGNATGCGCGATGGNTTNCAAAGCGCCGGACANTTCGTTGAGACNGAGGACAAAGTNAGACTACTGAATCGTCTGTCGAAGACTGGCCTGTCAAAAATTGAAGTCACCTCTTTTGTATCTCCAAAAGCCGTTCCGTTACTAGCAGACGCTGAAACTGTATTGTCTGCAATCGACCGAGAATCCGGGGTGGTCTACACCGCACTGATTCCAAACCTCAGGGGTCTGGATAGAGCATTGGCTGTTGAGCTTGATGAGGTAAACGTGGTGATGTCGGTGAGCGAGGCTCACAATATGGCAAACCTAAGAATGACTTGTGAGGATTCACTCAAACAATTTCATGAGATTTGTGTAAACCGTGGATCACTCAGGGTGAACGGCTCCCTCGCAACGGCATTTGGCTGCCCATTCACTGGGGCCGTGGGACCCTCGGTGGTTGTGGATTGGGCGAAGCGATTCCTCGACGCAGGTATCGATTCCTTATCCCTCGCAGATACGATTGGGACCGCGACACCACACCAGATCTTCGATCTTTGCAGCAACGTTATTGATTCATGTCCCGGCGTGGAAGTGACACTTCATCTGCATAACACTCGTGGTCTTGCGATAGCCAATGCGATGTCAGGTATTTCGGCTGGGATTCGTCGTCTTGATGCGTCTGTGGGTGGAATTGGTGGCTGTCCGTATGCGCCCGGAGCCACTGGTAATGTGTGTACCGAGGATCTGGTGCATGCGTTGATTTTCGATGGATATCAGTGTGCTGTTGATCTTGACGGTTTGATCGCGGTGAGCTGCGATTTACAGGCTCTGTTGGCAGATCCTTTACCGGGTTTAGTGCATCTCGCGGGATCCAAGGCAACAAAGCACCCCATGTCGGACGAGCTCAAATCACGTTTAGGACTCGTGTTCTAGAGGAATCCGTGCTGACGATTGCCTCAGTCGCCGGCTGCAGACCCACACAGTTTCGAATTATCTGATCGAGATATCGATCGATGCATTGAAGTTTAGGAACATGTGACCGATAGAAGAACCATCAATGGGATCGATGAAGTAATGGATTGGATACGTCACCGTTTACAAACATTTGTGGCCCTGATCAGCATCTGGGGCACTTTGCTTTTTTGCGCTTACGCAATTCTTGATTATGAGGCTGACCAGTGTCATTACCGTGACATACGAGGATTTGACGAGGTTCTCGGGAAAACTGGCTGGTGCAGAGTTTTGTGATTAGATTACCCGGCAGGTGCCGTTGACTACCTTGGTTCCAGCTCCAGTATCGTGCCGATGGTAGTAAAAGATTCCATTTCGAAACATTCCCCCCTCAATTTCATTGCCGAAGCGGAATGAGGTTTTCGAACCGAAACCTGACATGGGTAGATCGTTTCTCGATCGTACCGGAAATCCCGATTTTATTTTGAGGATACCTTCACCGTCGTGGGGGATCTCAAATTGAAAAGCGCGTTTCGTGCTTAGATCAACACAGCGGAACGTAATCGGCGCCGCTGCCTCAGCGCTCGAAGCGAAAATAAATAATATGACGAGTGCGGTCGTATGTAAAAAATCGCGCATCATTACCCGAAGCTCAATTAGGTCCAAACATGGATCATAACGTGAATTTAACCGGATGGCATTGCTAGCTGTTGGTTTGATTGGCTCGGATCCCCAACCAAAGTATCCATAAATTAAGCCACGGCGATTGAGTGGCGAAGTCCAGCCATAAATTAATTTTGCATATGCGTTATGTTGTATTTCTTTGGTGTGGCAGTAATTCTTGATGTTTCATGTTTTCGATTGGAGGAGAAAAGTATGACCGACGATTTAAAGGGTCTCGAAAAAGAAGCCGAGGAGTTACGCCAAAATTTGTGGGTGTGGAAAGGAATCTCGTTCTTATTGTTGGTTCTTTATCTTGCTGAGCTCGGTGGATGGTTTTCGGGATGAAGGCGATTGGCCTGCGTGGCGGGATGAGTTGGGAGAGTACCCAAACCTATTACGCCTTAATCAACCAGCAAGTAAATAAACGCCTCAGTGGGTTACATCCAGCAAAAATAACGATGGTAAGTTTTGATTTTTTTGAGATTGAGCAGCAACAGGCTAATGGTGATTGGAAAGCGGCCGCGATGATCCTTAGTAACGTAGCACAGTAGCTGGAGGCAGCCGGAGCTGATTGTTTTGCGATCTGTACCAACACCATGCATGAAGTTTTTGAGGAAGTGCAAGAGGCTGTGGCGATGCCCGGCTTACATATTACTGACGCAGTTGGCAGATATGCGCAGCAGCAAAACTATCATAACCTTGGCTTGCTCGGTACACGATTCACTATGGAGCGCGACTTTCTCAAGAAGCGTCTTCTTTTGAAACACAACGTCCGGTTAATTGTCCCAGGAGAGGAACAAAGGTCTTATATTCACCGGATTATCTTTTAGGAACTGTGTCTGGGCACGGTACGCGAGGAATCACGTGAAATCTTGCGGCAATCAGCGATTTAATTGGTCAAAAAGTGGATGGCATTGTTTTGGGTTGTACTGAGATCGGTATTTTAATTCAGCAAAGCCACACCCGGACCCCGTTCTTGGATACGATAGTACTACATGCCCGAGCCTTGGTTGATTTTGCATTAAACCAAGGCCTCCGATCATACCCCGATTATGGAATACCATAATATTAAAAATGCGACCAATTTATAATAAATATTTGGCCAAATTTAAAATTTGGTATCCCATAAAATTTGCTTTTCTTTGCTTTTGAGGTAACCTTAAGACACTGTCAAAAATAATAATAAGGAGGTTGGACAGTGTGTCAGATTTTCGCGGGACAGGACCCTGAAAATTATTCCTACGTTTCAAGAAGCATCCGGCTAGACGGACAAGTAACCAGTATCCGACTAGAGGGCCTTTACTGGTCAGTCCTCGACGATGTTGCCGAGTCACAGGGATTTAGCACGCCAGAGTTCATATCGAAGTTACACCGCGAGGTGATGGAGTTGCGAGGTGCGCCACAGAACTTTACCTCATTGCTGAGGTCTGCGTGCCTGATCCATATGGATAATCGGCTGTCTACTAGAATGAAAAGCGAGCGCCAGCTAAAAGCCAGCTGATATTTTGGTAGGCCAAATCAGTTTTCTTTCAGATCCTCTGAGAGCGTCTGCTAGTTCGTTTTTCTCTTAAACTATTGATTTATAATACTAATTAAGTATTTCATAATTATCCAGTGTAGTACTACGATACTACCCGTAGGTATCCCAAATATCGCATATTGATATCAGATTTCGCGGTGATCCAAGTCAGTGGTCTGGTTCGTCATTGGTTGGCAGAAGCGATATCAAAAATAACAACGAGGAAAGGTAGTAATGGAAACAATCACTTCATCGAAGGGGATCAGCCGTCGAGAACTTCTCAAGCGGTGCATGGTCGTGGGCGCTGGATTAGCCGTCGGTACGGGTTTCGTAGCAGGGAGCACAGCTGCCTGGGCCATGGAGACAAAACACATATCGCCTAAACAGATGGCGACACTAATCAGGATGGCGAGAGATGTATATCCGCACAATCATATTCCAGATGAGTTCTACGCTAGGGCAATGAAGGGCTATGACTCTGATGACTCCAAAGCAAGTGTTGCCGAAGGCGTTATGAGTTTGGACAAGTTAGCGCAGGAAAAAGGGTACGCGGACTATCTTTCTGCTAGCTGGGAAGATGATCGAGTTGAAATGCTGAAGAGCATTGAGGACAGCTCGTTCTTCCAAACGGTTCGGGGCAACCTGATTACCGGCTTATATAACCAGAAAGAGGTTTGGCCATTGTTTGGCTACGAGGGTGAGTCGTATTCGAAAGGCGGTTACATGAATCGCGGCTATAACGATATTAATTGGGTTTAGGAAGTCAGGGAAAAGGAGAATTAGAATGGCTGCAAAATTTGATCTAAACGACGATGGAGTTGTTGTCGTTATTGGGTCTGGTGCCGGCGGTGGCGTTTTGTCAAACGAGCTTGCTCAGAAAGGTGTCAAGGTCGTTTGTTTGGAAGCGGGCGGAAGGCATCTGCCACAAGATTATCAGAACGATGAGTGGGCTAGCTTTGGCCAGATCAGCTGGCTTGATGCTCGCACCACTTCGGGTGACTGGCGTGTATCCAAGGATTTTTCTGGGTTGCCGTCGTGGATCGTTAAGGCTGTCGGGGGTTCTACGACTCATTGGGCTGGGGCTTCACTGAGGTTTCAGGAGCATGAGTTTAAGGTTAAGACGGTATACGGAGATGTCGCTGGTGCGAACTTGATGGATTGGCCTATTGGTCTGTCTGAAATGGAGCCGTGGTACGCAAAAGCGGAAAAAAACCTTGGAGTAACTCGGACCAATGGGATTCCGGGGTTGCCTGGGAATAACAACTATAAAGTGTTTGAAGCTGGTGCAAAAAAGCTAGGATACAAGAACGTTCATACGGGTCGGATGGCGATCAATAGTGAGCCTAGGGACGGTCGCACCAATTGCCAGCAAGCTGGTTTTTGTTTTCAGGGATGTAAATTTGGTGCGAAGTGGTCCTCCGCCTATAGCGACATACCAAAAGGCGAGGCTACAGGAAACCTTGAGGTAAGGACGCACGCCCAAGTACTGAAGATTGAGCATGATGCCAAAGGCAAAGTGACGGGCGTAATTTATGCCGATAAGGATGGCAATCAGCAAATGCAGAAGGCACGCATTGTGGCAGTCGCCGGCAACTCAATAGAAAGCCCACGTCTGCTGCTGAATTCAGCCTCAAGCATGTTCCCTGACGGGTTGGCGAATAGCTCTGGGCAAGTCGGTAAGAACTACATGCGTCATATGACAGCATCTATGTACGCCGTTTTCCCCAAACCCGTTCGTTTCTGGCGCGGAACTACCATGGCGGGAATTGTTACCGACGAATCCATCCATGATCCGTCTCGCGGATTTGTTGGGGGTTATGAGCTGGAAACCCTGGCCCTTGGGGTTCCATTTATGGCTGCGTTCCTAGATCCTGGAGCTTGGGGTCGCTCATTCACTGCTGCGATGGATATGTATGAGAATATGGCGGGCCTATGGATTGTCGGTGAGGACATGCCGCAGGAAACTAATGCGATAACCCTGAACAAGGATGTGAAAGATCAATATGGTCTGCCAGCACCCAACGTACATTTCTCAGATCATCCGAACGATATCGCAATGAGAAATCACGCTTGGGGGCAAGCTAAGAAACTGTATGACTCAGTTGGAGCAACTCGAACTTATCCAACTCCGCCGTACCCCTCAACACATAATCTTGGGACTAACAGGATGTCGGCTAAGCCGCGTGATGGTGTCGTGAACAGGTGGGGCCAAACTCACGATATTAACAACTTATTCGTGTCTGATGGTTCCCAATTCACCACTGGTGCGGCAGAGAATCCAACACTGACCATTGTTGCATTGGCAATGCGTCAAGCGGATTACATCGCTAAAGAGATGGCGGCGAGAACAATCTAGTTATGAGTCGTTAAATCGAGGCCCGGTGCGCAATTTGCTCGCCGGGCTTTTTTGTGAGGATTTAGGGATGGATGTAGAGGTTGTTGCCACGGACCTAGGGTCACTTCCTGGGGGAGGGTTTGAGGAGCAGACACCTATTTTCCGGTCGAGTCAGAGTCTCTTAGATGCTGAGATGCAGGACGCACGCGGCTATTTGGATCTTAGTTTTGATGACAAGTTTGCGTTTCAAGTTGATGGTGTTATTTCTCAAAGCGAAAGTGAACGATTGATTACGTTTACTGAGGAAATGGGTTTCAGGGACGCGGCGCCCGGTATCCAGACTCCGCCCGGTATGCGTCAAAATACTACCGTGCATTGGATGGTGCATCCTAAAGATGCAGAGCTCTTATATGCACGGATCGCATCTTTTGTTCCAGATGTCCTCGAGGGGCGCGATAGCATGCGGGCGCTAAGCCATCGATTCAACACATATAGGTACACCACAGGTCAGCAATTCCGGCCGCACCTGGATGGGGATTGGCCGGGTTACTATGTGAACTCAAAGACGCAGCAACTGGAGTACTGGAAAACAGGTCGCTCGATGCTTTCGATGTTGCTATATCTCAATGGCCGGGAAGAGGGAGTGAGGGGTGGTGATACCCTACTCTTGGATAATGGAGCGGAAGCCCACCGCATCAAACCACGTTGTGGCAGGGCATTGTTTTTTCGACACGGTATCCATCCTACGTCCGTACTCCATGCCGGTGATATTTTGGGTGACGGCACAGCTAAGTATGTGATCCGGATCAACGTAATGTACCAATCGGAGACGATTGATTAATCATTGGACAACTCCTAGATGATGTGTAACTAGTGCACCGTGGGAAGAATTCCACAATGTTATCCACAGAAATTTTGGACATCTGGATGTCAATATCTCTTATCAAATATTTGCTGAACAAATTACTCGATCGCAGAAAATCTATGCGTGATAATGGATTTAAATTATTAATTTAATTGAATTTATTATAAATTTTTTGCACGATTAGGCTATGAATATCTTTACCTAAAAAAATAGTCTAATGGATAGATTACCAGTGTTTTTAAATTTCAACGAAAAAATTTTATCCAATAGAATTTGGTAATATTTAGTCTTGAAACTGGGCTAGTTTATGCGTAGTAAGTCTCTACTACCGGTGCTTTAATGAAGCCCAGCATAATCAAACGTAATGAAATGGTTAAGGGAGTGTGCGTGATGGATACAGCGGGTTTTAAACTCAATCATTCAATGCTTAGGGTAAAGGATCCGACGAAGTCGCTCGATTTTTATCAGAACACTATGGGTGCGACTCTGATTGAGACCTTTGTCTTTGACAACATGGGGTTCACTCTCTATTTTTTAGGCTTTGACGCTGGTCTTGTCGGTCAGATGCCCCCAGTTCGTGCCGAGAGAATCGAGTGGCTGGCAAATCAATCCGGCCTCTTAGAGTTGACCCATAATCATGGGACTGAGTCCGATGATTCTTTTGAGGGTTACCATAACGGCAACAGTGAACCGAAAGGTTTTGGTCATATTTGTGTCTCGGTACCAGATGTAAATGCTGCCTGCGATCGTTTTGAGTCACTCGGTGTTGAGTTCGTGAAGCGCCCAAATGATGGATCCATGAAAGGAATCGCATTCGTCAAGGATCCTGACGATTACTGGGTAGAAATTTTCGCTCCCGTCGACCTCAAGAACGTGATCCTAGAGCATACTTAATGACTGAGACTATCGAGTAGGATTTTGCTGACGTTTATTTGTCGGACGCTTCAAGTAATGCGAGCGCAACCATATCGGGCTAGGCCAGAAACATGCGTTATGGCGAGATAGTCTAACCGTGATTCATATAAATGATGTTCTTCCAAACAGGAGTATCATTTCGCCTCACGGGTGCTTGATCGTTCGGGTTTTTGATTGAGGCCCAATCTGTCGGAGTGAGGGACAGCTCATGCGTCGTGTATTAATCATTGTTGATTCATTTCTGGCTGTTTTATTTGGCCTCTGTCTGATGGGCTTAGCTGTCGTATTCATCGAAGGACGCGATGATTTGGATATATTAGTCTTCTTGGTCGTAATCGGTGTGCCTTACGGATTGTTGCGTTTCGTTCTACTTGGGAACCCCATTCCTTTTACATCCCTTCCCACGAAGCCAGACTATTGAAAAGTTTAGCGGTAAAATCGTCCGGCAATTCTTCCCCTAGCGCTTCGCAGCGGCTTTCCTCGCAGTAGGATACCGACAGTTCAGTTAATACACCGCCGGCGAGGTTAAGGATTATGCAACCCTCATTTGTGCGGAAGACACCCTTGAATCGCTCAATATCGAGGCCCTGCAACATCAACCTCAGTCGGTTGATATCAAAAAGAAATCGCGAATCAAATCGAAACCCCGTGCTAACAAATCCGTCGCCAGCGTTCGATGCGACCACATATCCCGAGTCGGGGATAGTCAGCTCGTTCAACTGAGTTTCAATTGGGTTATAATGGTCGTGTTGTGGTGGGCATTGCTCAACATATCGCGAAGCTCTGTCCAGTAGCTCAAGGTCGAACATTCCCTGCTCCGAAAATATCACCTCGATCTCTGGACCGCATTGATGGCTCGTAAATGTCAATAAACGATCTTGATCATCGGATTCGTAGAGGTCATGTTTGTTACCAATAATGATATCGGCGCATTTGATTTGTTGGACAAAGGTATCGTTTTTTAGGTATCTGTCTTGGTTGAGCATCCTCGCATCAACTAGGGTTACCACAGCGTTGAGCCGGATCGTCTTTTGATTAAATCCAGAGGAGAGGGTCCCGATAACTTCCTCGAGGTGTCCGAGCCCGGTGGGCTCGATTAGCAGGCGGTGAGGGCGAGCCCGGGACAAAAGCTGGTTCAAGGCCATCTGCATCGGGAGCCCGTTCGTGCAACACATGCATCCACCGGGAACTTCTCTTAGAAAAATTTCTTTTTCATTACTTGTACCGGTTTCCAGCAAACTGGCATCAACCCCTACCTCGCCAAACTCGTTAACTAAGACGGCCCATCTCTCATTCTCTGGCTTTTGGCTCAATAAGTTTCGTATAGCCGTTGTTTTACCTACGCCTAAAAAACCAGAAACGATACTGGTGGGAACGTCAGCGATGGTGTGTGTGGGTTTGGCCATAGATTCTAAGAGTAAATTGACTCAACTGTGATTCGGGGGTGAGATCGGTGCGATGCTTTCACAATTCCAGGATCCTCTATGTTTTTCGATCCCAACCAAAATTTTGATTCAGGCCTCGCTGCCCTTACAAGAACGGCAGAGGCCGTGGATTTCCATGGTTGATTTCTTGGGCACTAAGCCCGCTGTCTCGGCCACTGAACGGATTTGTGACTCCAGATTATCATCGATAATTTCAGAAACTTGATCACACCCGTCACAGATCGCGAATCCCGCTATCTGGTGGGCGCAATCGCTGTGCTGGCATGCAACAAAGCTGTTTATGCTCTCCAATTTATGGATCAGACCAAGAGCTAGCAATTTTTCNAGNGCCCTATAGATCTGNGGNGGCGCCTTGAGACCGTNTTCTTTNAATTGNTCNAGCAGCGAATACGCAGTTTGCGGCTTTGGGGCAGCTTTTANCGTGTCNAGGACGAGGATCTGATTTTTGGTGAGAGATTTGCTCATGACATCGCCCCATTANTAGNGTNGTTCGAATATTTCCGNTTGATGCTTCTNATCTTCGNCATNGNCAACGTGCTGACTATGAAGAGNAACAANAGNGCCGCNACGATACTNGGCCCCGCGGGTGTGTCCCATGTNAGAGAGCTCTGAAGACCNACGANGACNGACANGATCCCNNCTAAGACCGAGTAAAGAGCCATCTGCTCNGGGGATTTGGAGAAACANCTTGCCGAGGCGGCGGGGATGATTAANAGNGCCGTTATGAGTAACACCCCAACAATTTTCATCGAGATCGCNATTACGGAGGCCATGAGTATCATAAAAATCACTTCGGCACGTTCTGGCCGAAGACCCTCAGCCCTNGCTATCTCTGGNCTTACTGTGGCTGCGAATAATGGTCGCCAGATTGCCTTCAACACNAGTAATACGACCGTGCCACCTAGTCCNATAGTCAGTAGATCGAATTGATTGATCGCCAGAACGTCCCCGAAAAGAAAACCAAGTAAGTCAACACGCACCCACGTCATGAATGAGAGCGCTATGAGTCCTATTGCCAGTGTTGAGTGCGCCAGTAAACCGAGTAACGCGTCAGACGAGAGGGGGGCTATTTGTCTCAGCATCAGAAGTGCGAGACCCATCAATACCGAGATCACGAATACCGCGAGCATGATATTAACCTCCAAAAGAATCGCGAGCGCGACCCCCAAAAGTGCTGAGTGTGAGAGTGTGTCTCCGAAATAAGCNAGGCGACGCCAGACGACAAAGCACCCNAGTGGACCGGTCACAATGGCGACACCGACGCCTCCGAGGAAGGCCCGAAAAAGAAAATCGTCAAGCATTCGTAGTTATCTCTTTTTTGTCATTAACATTTTTTCCTATTTCTTCCAACTTTTCTATGGACCCGTCTGTCCCATGGGTGTGATCGTGCATGTGCTCGTAGATCGCTAGGTTGGCAGATATTTTTGAGCCATAAAGGGTGCGGAATTCTGACGACGTTGAGACGGCTCTCGGGGTCCCGGAGCAGCAAATATGGCCGTTCAGACAGATAACATGGGTCGTTGCTGACATCACAAAGTGTAGATCGTGTGAAATTAGAAGGACTCCGCAGTTGAGGGTTTTGGCTATCGTTTCGATCAGAGTATACATCGCTTCTTCGCCCGTATTGTCGACGCCTTGGACCGGCTCATCGAGCACCAAAAGTTCAGGTTTCTTGGCGATGGCTCGGGACAGGAGCACCCGCTGAAACTCACCACCAGAAAGCGTATTTACTTCAGAGTTGAGTAGGTGAGACGTGCCAGTCATCGCCAACGCTGTATTAATTTCTGTCTCTGAGCAGGAGCCGGTCAGATTCAAGAATCTTTTAACCCTCAGGGGTAGGGTCCAGTCAATTGAAACTTTTTGTGGGACGTAGCCGACAAGCAACCCGGTTTTTTGGAGCGCTGTACCCTCGTCTAGGTCGAGGAGACCGAGCGCCATTTTCGCTGAGGTTGTTTTCCCTGCGCCATTCGGACCGATCAGTGTCACGATCTCACCTGCGTGAAGCGAAAATGAAATCCCGCGGACCAGCCATTTTCCAGCACGCTTGACTCCAGCGTTCTTCAGTTCGATGAGTGTTGATGAATCGGATTTTATCATTAATTAACTCTGCCTGTTGGTATTTCTTGCATCCCCAAAGTGTTATATTATAACGTAAATAGTCTTTAAATACTCGTTCAAGGGAAATGTATGCGTATAGCTAAGTTCTTACTACCATCTATTGTCGCGATCGCCAGTGTAAATATGGCCATTGCCCAGCCTAATGTGGCCGCTTCGATAAAGCCAATTCATTCGTTAGTGTCTTCTGTCATGGAAGGTATAGCAGTACCACTTTTGTTGGTCGAGTCAGGCTCACCTCATACCTATTCTTTGAAGCCAAGTCAGGCCAAGTACCTGCAAGAAGCAGATGCGGTCTTCTGGGTCGCACATGATGTCGAGACATTCTTAGAAAAGCCGCTTGAATCAATACCAAAAAAGACGGTGGTGGTTGAACTGGGCGAGACGGAGGGCCTTGTTGAGTTGAGTTTCAGGGAGGGTGGTCTGTTCGATTCGCATGGTCACGACGATCACGATGACCATGACAAGCATGACGACCATGACAAGCACGACGATCATGCCAAGCATGATGACCATGACAAGCATGATGACCATGACAAGCATGATGACCATGACAAGCATGATGACCATGACAAGCATGATGACCAT
>PAWX01000008.1 GCA_002714245.1 Gammaproteobacteria bacterium
AGGATCCGACTCTGTGGCCTCTGAGATTTTTGATAAAATTTCGAACTCATCAGTGTTCGGATCAAGTCCAATGGTTGACATCCCAAGTTGCCAACATGGGTCCGTCAAGAGCTGAAGAATTCCATTATCCGCGACATCGATCTCACTACGGTAGACCAGAACCGTTGGATTCAGCCCAAGGACTGCTACGCGACCAAATATTTCAGCTTTAAATAAGGCGTCAGTATGAGTCGCATTGGCACTAATAAATAAATCACAATGCTGGCCGTTTTCGATTTTATCGCGTAGCGAGCTTGAGGGTCCAAATACTGTCTTGAATTTGGATTCATCCACTTTGGGGCATGCGATCAGCAGCCTAGGAAGCAGTTGAAGCATGCTGCCGGCGGCCATAATGACTGAGCTAGCCATTTCTATCCTTCTTACGTGCCCAGTTATTGTGCGTTAGGAAAGAATAGCTGATTGCCACCGACCGTGTAGGATTCAATCGCTGACTGTCCTTTATCGGACAGTAGCCAACTAATAAATTTTTGTCCCGCTTTAGACTTTACGTTAGGGCACTTTGTTGGATTGATCAGGGTAACCCCGTACTGATTGAAAAGTCGTTTGTCCCCCTGAACATGTACTTTAAAATTTTGTTTGTTGCCAAATTTAATCCACGTAGCTCTATCGCTTAGAACGTAAGCGCCTTTACCTACAGCGATGTTAAGAGTAGACCCCATGCCTGACCCAGTCTCGAGATACCACATTCCTGAACCTTTGCTGGGATCTATTTCAGATATTTTCCATAGCTTAGTTTCAGCCTTATGTGTTCCTGAATTATCTCCACGGGATGCGAACGGTGTTTGCTGGGATGCGATTGATTTCAGTGCCCCCGAAACATCTGTAGATCCAGTGATGTTTGCCGGATCGCCGGGAGGACCAACAATTACGAAATCGTTAAACATGAGGTCAAAGCGTTTGACTCCGTATCCGTCGCTGACGAACCTTTCCTCAGCAGCCTTCGCGTGAACCAGAAGAACATCACCGTCGCACCGTTGAGCGTTCTTGATTGCTTGTCCAGTACCTACAGCCACTACGTTTACTGTGATTCCTGTATCTTCCTTAATCATTGGGAGGATGTAATCGTAAAAGCCAGAGTTTTTTGTTGAGGTGGTGGATTGGAGGATTATCGATTCGGCATAACAAAAGTTGAAACTCATTAAAGTCCCCAAGCCGAAAGCTATTTTTTTTGCGATTCTTAAGATGACCATTGCTCTTATCTCTGTATTTAGACCGTTAAATGATGATGTGACCGTTGAGATAGGCTCTTGCCTCGTCACTTACTGGGTTATTGAGAAAGTCGCTCGCGACACCATGTTCCAAGACCTTACCCTTGTGTAGGAAAACAATTTCTGATCCAAGCCGCTTGGCCTGTCCAATGTCATGGGAGACGAAAATGACCTTTCCCCCTTGTCTTGTGAAATCTTGAATCACTTGCTCAATAATTTGTACAGACGCTGGATCTAGACTGGCTGTTGGTTCGTCTAAAACCAGTAATTTAGGTTCTCGCAGCAAGGCTCTTGAGAGCGCAAGCCGCTGTTGTTCGCCCCCCGACAATAGCTTTGCAGGAAAGTGTTGTTTGTCTTGTAGACGTGCAAGTGAAAGCGCATTATCGATTGATTTCCGTTGAGTCTTTGTTGGCCCAGCAAATTTCAAATTCTCAATAACGCTCCGTTTCAGTAGAACTGGTTTTTGAAACACCATAGCCTGATCTGCCGATGTCCCAAGAATAGTATTACCAAAAATTTTTATCGACCCACCCGTTGGTGTGGTTAAACCATGCAGGCATCTCAAAAAAAGACTCTTCCCTGCGCCATTTGGGCCCATCACCATTGTCACGCCAGGATCAGTCGAGGCTATGGTAATTGAGCTCAAAATATCTGCATTATTGAGTTTCAAACTCAAATTAGTGACCTCAAGCAGTGGCGTATTAGACATAACCTTTCTCTGTTGCAAAAGTCTTTATAGACATCACTATCGCATTGACGAGAAGAGCAATGGTGAGCAGTACTATCCCTAGAGACAATGCTAAGGACAATTCGCCTTTGGATGTTTCAAGGGCGATAGCAGTGGTCATGATTCTCGTTAGATGATTGATATTTCCTCCCACGATCATTACGGCTCCTACTTCAGAAATTGCGCGACCAAAACCGGCAAGTAGCGTTGTAAACAGTGAGTATCGGGCGTCCCAGAGGTACGCAAAGATCGCCTGTTGAGGACCAATTTTTAAGCTTAAAAATAAATCCCTATATTCTCGATTGAGTTCTTCGATAACTTGGTACGTCAATGAGGCAACGATGGGTATGATCAAGATCACTTGAGCAATAATCATAGCAGTCGGTGTGTATAAGAGTTCAAGAATGCCCAGCGGCCCCGACCGAGAAAGCATCAGGTATACAAACAAGCCAACCACAACCGGTGGCAGCCCCATCATTGCGTTGAGGAAAGTAATTAAAAGCTTCCTGCCACTAAAATGACTGATGGCAAGAATTGTTCCTAAAGGCATCGCTAATATGCCAGCGATAGCAAGCGCACTGAAGCTGACCTTTACTGAGAGTAGAAGAATCTCTATGAGATCAGAGTCTGCTGAAACGATTAATGTCAGTGCATCACTAAACGCATTTATAAGCATAATTATGCATTTTTTCCTAAATCAGAATTAAATGCTTTTTTCTGAACTTTTGCAAATCGAGACGTGATTGTCATCTGTTACTTGGGTTTGGGTATGACCGAGCTAGCTGCTGTTCTTGCAGTGGTTATTAATAAGGCCCCATTAGTTGCTGTGAATGTGAGAGAAGGGGTTCGCTAATTCGAATAGCGGTAAGAAGAATTTGCGCAAGTCTACGAGTTATCGCGAGTGCAGAAGCTAAAACTGGTCTGGATCCCAAAACTTGAACCTTTCCTATTTACGGATCTAAGGACGGGGCTCTCTTTAACATGGAAGATAATTCTTGTCGTCGAGTTGCTCGGAAGATCATCAGGTATAGGATTCCAGATACATCTCTATTTTCAACTCTTTGAGGTCGATATGATTCTTGCATACGCTTTGAGCTTTATCATGGTGATGCAGTTGATTGAATGGGTTGCAGTCAGACCTCTTGAGCAACATGTCCAAAGGTGGCGTAAAGATGGTCAGTTGGTCTGATTGCTGGCTGGATGACCAACTCATTGTTGAGGCTGGAAGTATTGATGTGTCTCCAGCTAGTAGCATAGTCAGCGGAGATTCAGGTGTTGGAAAAACAATGCTATTACGGGTAATTTCAAGACAAAATCCTAACCTGAGACCTCGTTTGGTCTTTCAAGAGCCGACGTTATTGCCTTGGCAAACAGTTACCGAGAATTTATCGATTGTTTGTGAGGATATTGGATTGCAGGAACGTTGGCTGTCATTGTTCGACTTGTCAGAAGTTAGTCGGCTAAGCCCTGGTCAGTTGTCACTGGGTATGCAGCGGCGTATCGCAATTGTAAGGGGTATCCTTGCGCGACCCGGGTTGCTAATGCTCGATGAGCCTTCTGCGTCACAAGCCCCGGCAAATGTGGAGCGGTTAATTTCCAATATTAAAACAACGATTAGTGAAGAAGGTGTTCCAACTATTATTGTAACGCACAGCCCAGGTGACTTTGAGGCATTGAGACCCTCATACCTCGAATTAGCTGGCCAACCTGCGGTTTTGAATCAAGCGAAAATTTGAGTTATCTCGTTTGACCGAAAGTGAACATATGGTGCACTACGGTAGAAAAAAGAATGCTGCCGCCTAGAAGCCCAGCAGTGTGCCAAGTGATTGCCGTTTGATGAATACCAAAGCGTACCGCCTCGACCACATAGGTGAAGGGATTGATTGAGGCTAGTGTGAAGACGATCTCACTTGTTTCCTCGATTTGCCACAAGGGATACAGCGCGCTGGAAAGGAAAAAAGCAGGAAAGATGACGAAGTTCATGACCCCCGCAAAGTTCTCGAGCTCTTTGATTTGACTCGCTAGGATGAGTCCAAATAGCCCAATGAAATACGCACCTACGAATATCGTTGGCAGCGCCGTTATCAGTCCAAACCATGGCAAATTTACGCCGAAAAGCATAGCGATACCGACGAAAATATATGCTTGTATGGTTGATATCGTGGCAGTCGCTAACAGTTTATAAATAAGAAGCCTGCGTCGACTGATGGGTGCGGTCATCAGTAATTTCATACTTCCTGTCTCACGGTCATAGACCATGCTAAGGGACGCTTGCATGCCATTGAAAAGGGCAATCATCCCAATAAGACCGGGCGTCACGTATAGGTCGTAAGTAATGTAGGTTTCATAAGGCGGTTGTATCGCAATCCCCAGAACACTGCGAAAGCCGGCTGCGAATACTACAAGCCAGATTAATGGCCGTACGATCGCTGAGACGCACCTCGTTTTTTGCTTAACAAATCGGTCGAACTCCCTGTGAAAGATAGCGAGTGCTGGCGTAAATTGACTGCGTTTCATGCCTTTCCTACCAGCGACTGATATTGACTCATAACCTGTTCTAGAGAGTTGAAGTGACCATCGAAAATTTTCTCGCCCTCTTTCATCATTATTAAATTATCGCCAGACCTAAGCTCGTCTGGTATGTGGGTACACCAAAGTACGCCGCATCCTTCGGAATTCACAAGCGAGTGAATTGTTTCCGAAAGCTTTAGTCTGTTGTCGATGTCTAGTCCTGTGGATGGCTCATCTAAAAAAAGCCAAATAGGGCGGTGAATAAGGGCCCTGGCTATTTCGAGTCTACGTCTTTGCCCCCCGCTCAATGACCCAACGGGTCTGGTCACGAAGTCACCCATGTCAAATGTTGCCACGAGCTCCTGAATCCGACACTTGAGCGCATTGTTATCCAGTCCCTGAAGTTGGCCAGCATAGGTTAGGTTTGCTGTCCCGCTCCGCATACCATCGATCGTAGGGTCTTGAAAAACGAATCCGATTTTTCCGAGTGGATCTGGGTCGTTGCGATCCCAACTGGTTCCATTAATTTCGATGATCCCAGATGTTTGACGGATGAGGCCTGCGAGGATTTTAAACAGAGTACTCTTGCCGGCCCCGTTGGGACCCAGAAGCGCCGTGACTTTATGTGAGCTTAGTTCTGTAGAAAAGTTCCGAATTGCTTGAACTTTTTTGCTGTAGTTGTGACTTAATTTTCTTATTGCAAATTTCACTTTCGTGAGCCATCGATCTTAGTTTTTAATATGTTCAGTCAAATCAATCGACCGCGATTCACATCAGAGTAACAGACCAGAATTGCAATGCAGAAATAATCTAGGAAAAACTAGCAGCTATTTTGATTTTAACCGTGTACTTAACACTTAGGGAGTTTCTATTTCTATGATACCGCAAATATTCATACTGCCCCGATTACCTGTCTACTGCTGATTTTCTAGTTGATGCACCGTTGGTTCAGGCGTCGCATCAAGGTACGTGATGGTCGAACTTAAAATTGAGCGATCTCTCACTTCCTATATAGGTAAAATTGACGAGTTGACGCCTTAACCGAGCGGGAATGCGATTAATTATAGCGGTCAGGTTGCGATTTCTGACTTGAGTAAACCAGACTAAACACGCCATCCGTTCTGGTGCCCGGAGACAAGCCTCGACGGGCCGATTACTGCGCTACTCCATGCGGCTTGTCAAACCATACAACAACTATTGGTAGTATGCCCGCAACGGAAGAAACCAGAGTATTGATTTTTGACGATAGCGACCTGAATTCGCGAGCCGTACTTGTAGATTTGTAATCCAAGTTGAGAGGTTCTGATGACTGGAGAGGACCCCCGTTTTACTTGTAGACCAAATTTACCATTTTCGTCCTAGAAGAGGCCAAGTTAGATGGTGGTCTACAAATCCTGAAGGTACGAGTCTGGCAGGTTCACCAAGTCATTAAATTCCTTACGAATCTCGATCCACGCAAACGTGACCGAATTTTCAGCAATATCTTGATCAAGGTTTTTAAACTCGTCTGCTATAGGGGCCCAGCGGGTGAGACTCTTGGGGCTCTGTGAAAAGACCTCGAAAGTTTCGAAGGGTTCGTCCCATCGAGCGCTGTCTATACGCGCTTTAAANGNAATACACGCTTCCTCGAGATTAAATATCTCGTCATCTGGACCCAGATTACTGACAAGACCCTTGCGAAAACCTATGGTCGCTTCTGCCATGCATCTATCGCTAGGTACCTGATATCTACCAGATAACGTACGGAAGACGTAGATCATTAAATCGCCGAGACACGCCGAGTAGTGATAAAGGGTTGCGATTTTGAGAGAGGAGACCATCACATCATCACGAAACATCTCGGGATAGCTGGTACCCATGCGGGTTTTCACATAGCCAAACATAGTCTTTTGAGCGACGAACGCGGCCCTTGTTGCAACAAACTCAGATGCAGATTCTAGAGATTCGATCGGAAAAGAACGCCGTCTGAAGACAGGATACTGCCGCACCATATCGCGGAATTCAGATAGCTTTTTTTGGATATATGTAAACACTAAAACGACCCCAAGTTAAACCAAGGTTGCCACAACTTTGAAACAGATTAGCTACGACTAAACGCTATCATGCCAAGGTATAGTCGGCCCGGTAGAAGAAAGTCCGTATCCTCACTATTGGGTAATTNTGCCCTAGCCGGNGAAATTANCTTCCAATCATAAGAATAATGTTATTGGTGCTAACTCAACAGGAGGCCACACATGGATGGCGAAACTAAGCAGCGGCACTGGGCTAAAACGCGAAATTTAACGTTTTTGGTCCTAGCCATTTGGTTCATTTTTTCAATAATCATCCCATGGAATGCGAAAGCTCTGATGGAGTATTCGTTCCTTGGATTCCCTCTGGGCTATTACTTCCCAGTGCAGGGTTCTTTGATCGTTTTTGTTGCGTTGATCTTCTTCCAGAANCATCAGCAAGACAAGATTGATGATGAAGCTGGTGTTTAGGAGGAGGTCAGACAATGGAAGGTAAATTTACTGACAATCTAGGCCGAATTTATGGGATGTATACCGGTGGCTTTATCGGTTTCATTATCCTGATGGCAATACTTGAGCAGATGGGGATGGGTGCCGCAACAATCGGTATCTTATTCGTGGCCTTCACAATCGTTGTATATGCAGGGATTGGCTGGCTATCGCGTACGATGGAGGTCTCGGCCTACTACGTGGCCGGTAGAGAGGTGCCAGCGGTCTACAACGGNATGGCAACGGCAGCCGACTGGATGTCGGGCGCGTCATTCGTCGCACTTGCGGGCGGTATTTATTTCGGTGGATACAGCTATCTCGCGTTTATTGTGGGCTGGACCGGTGGCTATGTTCTGGTCAACTCGCTGATGGCCCCGTACTTGCGGAAGTTCGGGTGCTACACAGTCCCAGACTTCATTGGGACACGTTACGGTGGGAACACCGCACGTTTTTGTGCAGTGATCGTACTTGTGGTGGCCTCCTTCACATACGTGACTGCACAAATCAACGCCACAGGCACAATTGCGGCGCGGGCCCTTCAGATTCCATTTGAGGTTGGTGTTTGGTTTGGCCTTCTGGGTATTCTTTTGTGTTCGATGCTCGGAGGTATGAGGGCTGTTACCTGGACACAGGTGGCGCAGTACATCGTGCTGATCATTGCCTATTTAATTCCTGTGATATGGATGTCAAACGCTCAGGGATTCGGAATTATTCCTCATTTCGGCTACGGTGAGGCTGTCGCTCGAATTCAGGAGCTGGAACCAGTCGTGCAGCTCGGTGCGGCAGCGGTAGATAAGCCCCCGTTTGGCGGTGTAAAGATTCTGTCGGTTCCTCACTTCGATCCGCAGGGTGGTATGCAGAGCTGGAGTTTTGCGACGCTGGCGATTTGTATGATGATGGGTACGGCATCGTTGCCNCATATCCTGATGCGTTACTTTACGACGCCTTCTGTTCGTGACGCTCGTAAGTCAGTTGCATATTCACTGTTCTTTATCTTCCTGCTGTACTTCACAGCACCGGCGTTAGCGACCCTGACCAAGCTTCAGTTACTCGACCCAACCCTGGCCACCNGTATCATCGGTAAATCGATCGCTGAGGTTCAGGCATTACCATGGGTCCAGAACTGGTCGGCGGTTAAGATGCTCTGGCTAAATGATGGTAACGGTGATGGTATCTTGCAGTTGAATGAATTCTTCATGCGTGCTGATATCGTGGTACTCGCGACCCCAGAAATAGCGGGCCTGCCTTATGTCATCTCAGGCCTAGTGGCTGCGGGTGGTATGGCTGCCGCAATGTCCACTGCAGACGGTTTGCTGTTGGCTATCGCCAACGCTTTGAGCCACGATCTCTACTACAAGATCATTGATCCTAAAGCCGAAACTAAGACACGATTAGTTGTGGCCCGGATACTTCTTATAGTGATCGGTGCGGCTGCCGCTTATATTGCGAGTATGAAACTCACGGGTATCTTGGGTGCAGTTGCGTGGGCATTTGATTTCGCAATGTCAGGACTCTTTTNCCCACTGGTACTGGGTATCTGGTGGAAACGAGCCAATAGGCAAGGCGCAATTGCCGGGATGGTCCTGGGTTTCTTGGCCGGTACGTGGTACCTCTATCAGGTGTATTTTAATGGTATGACTCCTTGGATGGGTATCGATCACTTGAGGTTCGGTATCATTGGTGCGTCAGTTAGCTTGATCGCCATGGTTGTGGTGAGTCTGGCGACTGAGGAACCAGACGCAGAGACNCAGGCAATGGTCGATGCGACCCGAGACCCGTCGGGTGAGGAAGTGCTGTCCGCGACACACTAGACCTCGAAATGTAAAAATAGGNGGCAATGCCCCCTATTTTTTTGCTAAATTTTTGCCCTGAAACAAAACTTGAGGAGTACTGATGGAGGTATCAATGGCCCACCTGCCGGGCTGGGTAATCGTCATGGACTACATAATGGGTCTGATAATGTGGACGTTGATCGGACGGGTTGCCATGAATATTTTTCTGCCATTGCATTCAGATTTTTTCTTCATGCGGGTTTTCGTAAAATACACGGATCCGGTGATCAAAGTATTCGACCCAGTGACGCCGAGGTTTCTTGTTGAACCATTAGTNCCGCTCTATGTTGCGTGGTTTTTTTATCTCTTCAGGTTCTACTTCATGCCNTGGGCGCTCGGTTATTCGGTGATGGGTATGCTTTCCTTCCCGTTGGAGGGTGAGATCACTCAGTTATTGATGCTTATATTCAGTAGGTCTAACTGAGCAAGAAAAAATGTGGAGCATAAAAATATGTATCTGGGCTCCTTTAAAGGAGTTATGGTGGCGAGGCATAGTGGCTGTATTAGGTCGAGTCCCTGGCCCGAGCATAAAAGGCATGCAGGTCTTGAAATACGTTGGTACTTCTGACGTAATCAGGGCTGAATATTGATGGAGAAAATAATAATGCGATCAAAAATACTTATAGGAATTTCATCGGTACTGAGTTTTTGCATGTCGGCGTCCATTGCTCATGCTGACACGAGGATTACTTACAAGTCCGCCAAATCTACTTCGTCCTATTATCAGATGGGAGTGGAGCTATCCGAGGCCGTGAAAATTGGGACTAACTCCAAGATCACAGTGACTCTCGAGGAAAGTCAAGGTTCTGTTCAGAACGTGATGGAGGTCAAAAGCAGGACCAATAATTATGTGTTTACCACACCCCCCGTTCTGGTGAAGCTCGCTCGCGGTGGTAAGGCGATGTTTAAAGATAAGAGTCATCCTCGGTTTGACGAGATTCGTGCTCTGTTTCCAATCCCATCGTTGACGATGCATTTCGTCATGTCTAATAAGAGCGATGTGAATAATTTTTCTGGGATGGAAGGGAAGACAATCCTGCTAGGTAAAGGGTCATTCGGGGCTAGAGAGGGTGCGAAGTATCTGAAGCTATTTGGTCTTGAGGGCAAGGTCACGTTAGCTGAGGTTGAGCTATCTAACGCAGTACCCGCCCTGAAAAATGGCCAAATTGATGGATTTGTAACCGCTGGCTCATACCCTGCGCCCAACGTCATTGAGGCGGCGGCCTCAGCTGGTGTAACAGTCTTGTCTTTAAACGACGAGCAGATTAAAACAACCAAGCGAACGAAACTTGTCATCCCTGCTGGGACCTATGCCGGCCAATCCAGCGATATTCAAACCACCTCGTTGCCAGTTGTTGCATTCACAACAACCGACATGAGTGAAGACGTTGCCTACTCGCTCACAAAAGCCTATTGGGAAAATAAAAAGGCACTGGGTACGGCTGCTAAATGGTGGGACGGAGTTAGTCCCGACATGTTAGCTAATGTCTTAACCGAGATACATTCTGGGGCGAAGCGATATTATAAGGAAGTGGGCGTTCCTGTGGCGGCTCATCACTAAACACAGATGCATGCGCTCGGCATTGTCGAGCGCAGTAATCGATGACTATTAATCGTTCAAACACTCAAGTCTGGGTAGCCATTGGACTCCTCTCGGTGTTTTTTCACACCTATTTGATTTTCTCAGGGCTTATCCCGAGTCTGGTTTCGCGCCCCCTGCATCTGGTTGCGGCACTCCCGTGGATTTTTCTGATACCACAAACCACATTTCCCCGCGAGTTTCGAGATATGATTTGGTTTTGTTTGGCGGCGATCGCCTGTATCTATCTCGCAGTCAACGAGTCAGGATTATCAGATCAGTACGGGTTCCTTGAAGGATATTTTCAGTATTTTATTGGGTTTGTCTTGATTACAACGGTGCTGGAAATGGCACGACGAACTGTTGGGTTACCACTACCCATTGTTACTAGTCTCTTTCTTCTGTATGGCTTCTTTGGGCATTTGATTCCCGGTGAGTTTGGTCATGGCGGTATTCCATTAGGAAGTTACTTGGGCACACTGATCATCACGGAGGGAGGGCTCTGGGGTCCCCTAACTGGTGTCTCAGTTTCTATTATTTCCATTTTTTTAATTTTTGGTGCAGTTTTGAACGCAGGTGAAGCGGGCCGTGGCTTCATGAACTTGGCTGTAGCTTCCGCAGGGAATTTGAAAGGAGGCGCAGCGAAGGTGTCAGTAATTTCATCCGCTTTGTTCGGCTCTATCTCTGGATCTGCCTCAGCGAACGTGGCCTCAACTGGCATGGTCACGCTTCCGACAATGAGAAAGTTGGGTTACCCAAAAAAGGTGGCAGGAGCGGTTGAGGCAGTAGCATCAACTGGCGGACAGATTATGCCACCACTTATGGGAGCCGGAGCATTTATTATGGTTGAGTTAACCGGGATCCCGTACACGGAGGTCATCCTCGCCGCCTCGATACCAGCATTGTTATACTTCTATACGGTGTGGATCGGTGTTAACAGATACGCTGAACTATTCAATCTGAGACCCATCGATGCATCCGAGCAGCCGAGTAAGCTTGAGTTAGCAATTACGGTCGGGTTCTTCTTTGTACCCTTTGCAGTGCTTTTATGGTCGATGTTCAGCGGGTATACACCGCAATTCGCTGCAGCGTTGGCTACCGTCGTTGCAATGCTTTTGCTGTTCACAGGAGCGGATGCGCGGCTACATCTTAAACGAGGGTTTACACGATTGGGTGAAGCTCTAACTATTTCGGGGCGCCAGATCTCAATGATTGCGTCCATCATCTTGTGCGCGTCATTGATTGTTGGTGTCTTGGGGATCACTGGCCTCGGCGTAAAAATCACATCACTCATATTGTCAGTCTCTGGAGACAGTCTCTATTTGACTCTGGCACTAACCGCAGTCGCATGTCTTTTTTTGGGCATGGAGGTACCGACAACCGCCGCTTATGTTATTTGTGTGTCTGTCGCAGGTCCGGCACTGATCGACCGAGGCTTAGAGCCTATTCTGGTTCACTTGTTTGTTTTTTGGTACGCCCTACTCTCGACCATCACACCACCTGTGTGTGGTGGGGTCTTCATAGCAGCCGGAATGGTCGAAGAAAATTGGTTGAAGGTCGCTGTATCCGCCATGGCTATTGGTATTGGTCTCTACATTATTCCGATTGGCATGGTCACCCATCCGGAGATTGTTAACCTAAATAATTGGCTATATACACTTATTTTTGCTTTAAAAATCGCATTAGGCATCACTGTGAGTTCGTACGGACTCATCAGTCAGCGCAGATTTTTTGAGCGCTTTATTTTCATTATCATCGGTCTGTTGATTATCACAATAAAATAAGACGCCCCCAGTGGTATAAATCGGAACCCAAGAAAAAATAGCTCAAACAATTACCGGGATAGAAGACTTGTTTATTCAGCGAAGTGCTGCGTTTATTAGAGGTGAACAGCTACCTACTGTTCATCCGAAGGATATAACTCAAAAATCAATTGCTTAGGGTACTCGACAAATCTCGCTACGTGTCAGGAATCGTTTACCAGTTCCGTTGTCGAGGCTGAACATGCCACCTCCGCCGTCGATGGCGTCGATGATTAAATTGGTGTGCTTCCAGAGCTTATACTGCTCTCCGTTCATGAAAAACGGAATACCACCAATTTCCCCGACAAGAACATCTTGCTGGCCGGTCATGTATTCCGATTTTGGGAAGCACATTGGAGCTGATCCGTCGCAACACCCGCCTGATTGATGAAACAACAGATCGTCACCATGCCGTGATTTGATAAGTTCAATCAACGCCAGAGCACTTTCTGTTGCTGAGACCTGCATTTCTGGATTCATTACTTTCTCCGGAGGAGCGTCATCGGCCTAAGCCGATGACGCAGTTGATGATTCAATTCACTAGCTTAGAAAAAGCCTAATTTATTTTCATCATACGAAACGAGCATATTTTTGGTCTGCCGGTAATGGTCAAGCATCATCTTGTGCGTTTCACGCCCAATTCCTGACTGTTTGTATCCGCCAAAGGCAGCATGCGCAGGGTATGCGTGATAGCAGTTGGTCCAAACACGGCCAGCTTGAATGCCACGACCCATGCGGAAACACACGTTGGCGTCGCGAGACCAGACACCAGCCCCTAGGCCATATAGTGTGTCGTTGGCGATCTCAAGCGCCTCGGCTTCATTTTTAAAAGTAGTAACTGACACTACCGGTCCAAAAATTTCTTCTTGGAATACCCGCATTTTGTTGTTGCCTTTGAAAATCGTCGGCTGGATATAGTTCCCGTTCTTACAATCTGAGACAGAACCTACGTCACCACCGGTAAGGACTTCTGCGCCCTCGTCTTGGCCGAGTTTCAAATACGAGGTGATCTTTTCCATCTGCTCAGTGGAGGCTTGCGCGCCGATCATGGTTTCCATTTGCAATGGGTTACCTTGAATTACCGCCTTGGTGCGTGCAATCGCGCGCTCAATGAATTCGTCATAGATGGATTCTTGGATCAGGGCACGTGATGGGCATGTGCAGACTTCACCCTGATTTAGTGCGAACATTGTAAATCCTTCGAGACATTTGTCGAAAAATGCATCGTCTTCGCGCAAAACATCATCGAAAAATATATTTGGTGACTTTCCGCCAAGTTCGAGGGTCACAGGGATCAAATTTTGCGAGGCATACTGCATAATCAAACGACCCGTTGTGGTTTCTCCCGTGAAGGCCACTTTAGCGACTCGTGAACTCGACGCGAGGGGCTTGCCAGCCTCGAGCCCATATCCTTGAACCACGTTGATCACGCCTGCCGGCAGGATGTCACCGATTAAATCGAGTAACACGCAAATCGACCCAGGCGTTTGCTCGGCAGGCTTTAAAACCACGCAGTTACCAGCAGCCAATGCCGGTGCAAGCTTCCAAGTCGCCATAAGTATTGGGAAGTTCCATGGAATTATCTGACCAACAACGCCAAGTGGCTCATGGAAGTGATACGCATAGGTCTGTGCGTCCATCTCGCCAATGGATCCTTCTTCAGCACGGATACAACCAGCAAAGTACCGAAAGTGATCAACCGAAAGTGCCATATCCGCAACGATAGATTCACGGATCGGTTTTCCGTTATCAATGGTCTCGGCGGCCGCCAGTAATTGAGTGTTGTCCTCAATAACTTGCGCAATCTTCAGCAACATATTTGAGCGTTCGGTTGTTGAGGTCTTGCCCCAAGCCTCCTTTGCTCCATGCGCCGCATCGAGGGCGAGTTCAACATCTTCTGCATTTGATCGCGCGATCTCGCAAATAACCTCACCAGTGATCGGTGATGTATTATCAAAATATTCACCTGATTTAGGTTCTTCCCATTGCCCGTTAATGAAATTTCCATATTTTGCTTTAAATGGGAATTTCACATCGAGATGTGAGGTATCTAGTGCTTTTGATACCGTGAGTTGGGCCATGTTATTCATTGTTAATTCTCCAAAAAAATAAAAAACACGAGCGAACTAGGCTCGTTACGACTGTTGAATAAAATCAATAACGCTGAGCAAGGAAAAGGGATTACAGTGCTCTACCGATCTTTTGAGTCAGGGAGCTGCAAGCTACATAGTTTTTTCACTTGAATAGTCACTTGGCTACAGATCTTATTTTTATTCTTCCGTCTATTTATTATAGACAACATATTTGTAAATTCGTTCCCCGAAGATAATTTTTTCGAAACGAAAAAGACCTTGGACCAGATAACTCTATCTATTGGCTGATTGCCTTATTTGGGCTCCACAAAAATTAGAAATTCTGTACAGGCAGACGATCGAATTTAGTGGCGCGCCCGAGAGGATTCGAACCTCTGACCTTTGCCTCCGGAGGGCAACGCTCTATCCAGCTGAGCTACGGGCGCTGTGAAAAAAGCAAAAGCTATATGCTTCGTTTATATAATGACTTGATATTAGCAGACTTGACGAAGCTTTCTGATCTTCAGATTGTCATTGGCGTCCTAAAACACTCCCACTCAACAAAATAACCCTAAGAAAAAAGTATGACCAGTCTGGTGATGCTTGATGTAATGCAGGCAAAGTGTCATCTGAAATCCCATATTCCTCCAATCTTTCTCCATAAAGTCCGGTCAAACTGATCTAAATTGTTAGACAAGGTACCAGACGTGGACTATTACGAAGCAAAGCTTTTTCGTTTTTTCCTTAACTCATTCGCCGTGTTTTCGATGTTTTTGGTGATGGCTATTTGGATAGATCAAATATAAGCGTAGCCCGTCGGTTATCCACCCCTACTAGATGGTCCTCGTTTATTTTCCTTTAAGGCAGGCCATAGCATTAGCCGTTTTAAGTATTTATAATCGGTGCGACACAATTTGGTTCGGGGAAACAAATGAAGCGTATAGTCGCAACACTCACAGCTCTTCTGGTCTCAGCGGCTTGGGCTGCAAGCGAAGACAAAAACACGATGTTAGAGCGGCTGAAATCGCCCGCGAGCGTTTGCGTGGTGGGTGATCCATGTGCTGAAAGTATTGGTAAGGCATCTGTTGTGGCAGTAGCGCGCACTGGGGATCAGATTTATGATGCGGCCTGCGCCGGGTGTCATATTTCGGGTGCTGCTGGTGCACCCAAAACTGGTGATGCTGGTGCGTGGGCCTCTCGACTTGATAAGGGAATGGATACTCTAGTTAAGCATGTCGTGGAAGGCTATAACGCAATGCCAGCACGTGGACTCTGCGCCGACTGTTCTGATCAGGAACTTGCAGAAGCTGTTGCGTTCATGGTGGACGCGCTTTAGCGGTTCAGGTGGGCCGGTCCCACGTGGGGTCTGTTAATGTCCTGTCGAAATCTACCTTGGCTAGTTTCTCCAGTAGTTGTTTCAGGATCACAGGAGGTAAGTAACTTGAGCCTAACGGATCTTCGCGAGTTACTCGCGGCTCACCCGAAGCAGTCACCGCACGACGCCGTTCGTTGTCGGAGCCATTAGAGAACAGTGCAAGGTCAACGCCTGCATCAAGTGTCTCTGTGACTCTTTCTTCAATAGATCCCTCGATTGCGCCCATTGTGAGACAGTCGGAAACAATGACTCGATCACCAAAGGTTTCGCGGATTCTTTTAATTCCTTGTTCGGATTGCGTGATTGGTTTTTTGTCCCACTCTGGTATGACGATATGCGCTGTCATTGCCCAATGCGTTCCTCTTACCATCCTGAACGGTACCCAGTCGGACTTTTTTAATGCCGAAATCGGAGTAGAAATTACTGGAAGTGAGTGATGGCTGTCTTTATAAACGCGACCCATACCGGGTATATGTTTCACGACGGCTGTGATGCCGAAGCGTTGTAATCCATCAATAAATGCTGTCGCAAGTGGGATTATCTCTGCTGGGGTGGTACCGAATGATCGATCGCCGATGATTGGGTCTGCTCCATCAATTAATAGATCCAACACAGGGGCAGCCGCATGCGTAATCCCAACTTCAGCCAACTGAGAGCCAATGACCTGTCCAAGACTATTTGCTGCCTCGAGGCCCTTGAACTGGTGCCGTCTCCAGAGCCTCCCAATCTGCAATGCTGAGGGCAATCGAGGCCAGTGCGGATCCTTGAGTCGCTGTACTCGTCCGCCCTCTTGGTCGATCATGATTGCAATATCATCACCCAAGAAGTTTCGGATTGAGTCGCATAGTTGTCTCAGTTGAGACGGACTCTCCACGTTTCTTGAAAATAGGATGACCCCATAGGGCCTGAGTTCCGGGAGCCATATCTTTTCTGAATCGGTTAGCGTGCCGCTATGGATGCCAATGATGATTGGCCGAAAGAGATTCACGCAGATTCACCTTTTAATAGGGTATGTAAGGCCGCGAGGGAGTCCTCCCCTTTTTTCCGCATAACTTCAGGATCCTGCTCGGTCTTACCTTGCCAGTGAAAGTGCTCCTCTGGTAGTTCATCCAAGAAGCGACTCGGTGTTGTCTCGAGAAGCTCTCCGAATTGCTTCCGTTTCCTTGCATAAGTAATGGTCAGGTTTTGTTTTGCCCGGGTAATACCTACGTACATCAGGCGCCGCTCTTCCTCAATGGATTCGGTTTCAATAGAGTTTTTATGCGGGAGCAGTTCTTCCTCGGCGCCTATCAAAAAGACGTCAGGAAATTCGAGACCCTTGGCAGCATGCAGTGTCGAAAGTTGCACCCGATCGCTATGGTCCTCCTCTTCTTCTTGCTCAAGAATGTCAAGCAGAACAAGTTTTCTGATCGCCATCTCGATCACAGAACCATCTGAATTCGTTTCATCCTCGTTAAGTATTTCGTCGGGGTTACCTTTGAGATCTTTTCTCAAGGCTTCTAATATCTGTGTAACGTTTCCCCAACGGTGATCTGCCATGGATTCGGAGGCGCTTTGGTCCGACAGCCAGCTACGGTAGTTGATATCCTCGAGTAGTTCATCGATTGCTTGTATGCCCCTACCAAGCGTTAGATTGTATTTTGCGCCCTCTATTAAGTCATAAAATTGCGAAAGACGGCGTGTAGCTTCTGGATCGAGAAGTGTGGTTAATCCCATCTCGGGGAAACAGGAATACAAGGACTNTTGTCGTTCCTGAGCATAANCACCTANAACCTCAANAGTGGTNGNACCGATACGACGACGTGGCACATTAATTATCCGGAGAAGNGCGTTGTCATCATCAGGATTAATTAATAGTCTCAAGTAAGNCATNAGGTCTCTGATCTCAGANCTNGCGAAGAANCTNGTTCCNCCGCTNAATTTATAGGGNATTTTGAAATGCTGTANCTTGAACTCAAGGATACGTGCTTGGTGATTNCTNCTGTATAAGACAGCNAAATCTGAAAATNGCTTTTTATAATTCAGTTTGCGTTCCAATATCATGGACGCGANACGTTCTGCCTCATCTTCNTCTGTACTGGTNGGCAGGATTTGGATTAGNTCTCCGAAGCCTTTGTCGCTCCATAGNACTTTNTCAAAGATNTGGGGATTGTTTGAAATCAGGGTATTTGCTGTTTCCAGAATTATCCGGGTNGANCGATAGTTCTGTTCGAGTTTGATGACCTTGAGTGTTNTGAAATCATTACTTAATTCNTTCAGATTCTCAGGCTGGGCACCACGCCATGCATAAATTGATTGGTNATCATCNCCAACNACTGTCANNGCACCAGAAANTTGAGTNAGTAATTTAACTAATTCATATTGGATTCCGTTGGTGTCTTGATACTCATCAACCANCANATACCGTATCTTTGTTTNCCACTTGGCTANTATCGNTGGATTAGAGCGAAATAGCTTCACCGGTTTTAGGATCAGNTCGTCAAAGTCGACAGCGTTGCACGCTTTTAAATAACGCTCGTACTCGATGTAGNTGTTTGCAGCGAGAACAANTTTAGGATCTTTGGNNTGACTCTGCGTCTGGTCAGGTGAAANCCCNTGATTNTTCCAGNTCGATATCGTTTGCTGAANGCCGGATACGATGTCGCGNTCTTCGANAGATTCACGTCTCAGNAAGTCGGAGAGAATNGTCTTGCTGTCTTCTGTGTCTAGGATTGAAAAGCCTGACTTAAGTCCTGCTTNGTAAGACTCCCGCCTNAANAAATTTANACCNAATGAGTGAAAGGTTGAGATTGTGAGGCCGCGAATTTGGTCTTTGGGCGCGATATGATTAATTCGCTCACGCATCTCCCGCGAGGCTTTATTTGTAAANGTGACNGCCGTNATGTGTCGAGCCGGAATTCCTNCTTCTTGAATNAGCCACGCGATTTTATGTGTGATAACACTAGTTTTACCACTTCCNGCNCCAGCAAGTACGAGAAGTGGTGAGCCCACGTGAGTAATGGCCTGACGCTGTCTGGNATTAAANCGATTGAGATCCACGCAATGATCCTTGAAAACGAAGNNTGNAGTTTAGCAGGTTGTTGTTATTGTTAAGTGAACCAACCTGCAAGCCACCAATTTTTCGAATACTGATCTTGATAGATCCAGCTAACGCGTTTTTTTTGAAATAATCCGATCCAGTATCGTCGNCAAGCTGGCTTNAAGTCCCACCAACCAGATTCTATNCGCTCTGGNCCTTGTAATAGGGTATGCCCCGCTTTNTCAGGNGACTGTCCNAGTGNTTCAGGTGGGTTTAATAACCAAANAGGTCGAGNAGGAATNTTNGGTAACGGATATACGTTTCGNTCGTCATGTANTTGGTTTGCATATTCGGGCCTTGGGTCCTGCAGCCGGCATGGTGCCTTGAGACACTCAGGGCCGAGGCGCGCGGTTAAACGATCTAATAACTGTGCTCGATCAGTATCTTGGGTCTTAATAAATAAGTCAGATTTTTGCGGACTTGTTTGATGTATTTGTTGAATGATTAAGCGAATTCCTNTCATTGGTGACTGTGGTTGTAACTGTTCGATATGTAACCANGTTGGATCAGCGAGNGCTGATGCAGTATTGANNGGGTTGTTCAGCGTGANGTCGAGAGAGGCNTCTTGACGATTCTCTAATATGATTTCCCATCGTAGACGGCTTGTCGCGCATACGCGCTGTGTTAGCCAGAGTGANGCATCTTGGGTNAGACNATTGATTGGAAATTTGAGCATCTCAATTGACTCGAGCCCTCTAAGGAACTCGATGGATTGATTGAATACAGGTGGCGGTGTAAACCATNTNAGTGATGTTTGGTGTCGNCCAGCGATTGCATCGAAATATAAATAGATNTCTCGATGTATGCGCGCTTGTCTGGCTCGNGATGGNGCGNCGAAATAATCACCNATTGTTCGAAAGCCCATATTTTTAAGTCGTTTAACATACTCAATAGGAATCTCAGCAGCNTCAATAGCGAGCCGGTAGAGAGTTTTTTCAAAAGCCTGCTCTTTGGGTCTGACTCCCNCCTTAACAAANAGAGCCGCCATTTCAGGGGTGTAGCCAAAAGCAAGTTGAATCTTGAAATTCTGGGACNNGGATGTTTGTTTTAAAATTTGTGTAAGAGCTTGTAGGTCACCAAACAGTGATTTGCTTTTTGAGACCTCAATACATAAGCCTTTATTCCAAATCGCGACTTGATGTGAATATTGATAAGCCCAGAGNGCTAAGCGGTGTAATAAACGACGCTCGGCATNCGGTTGATAAGTCTGTGTTAGAAGNNTAGGGCAGAGCGTGAGCGCCATATTGATGGTCATCCCTGGGATAACGCCCGCGGCAATTGCGAGCTCAGAGGACTGGANGATTTTCCCTTGATGGTGGANTGCGATGCTCTGATCTTGATGTGTAATACTTTGTGCNTCCAACAATAAGTTTGGAAATTTNAGGTATGCATAGATCATCAATGNAGNCTCGANTGTGNCNTAAGAGNACTTGTTTTACGTTGTNCCGGCGATGGTGTTNTTAACCAATGTAATTCCAGTGGTATNACNACNGGTGATTTTGCATTTGTTCCGGGTTGCTTAAATATCCTNATTTCAAAACCAGTTGGTAATGAATCAATNGCGATGCGAACAGGTGCAGGGGATGCTTGTCGTTGATTCCTTNGGTTTCTGACTAGGAAAAGCTGTGTTTGTCCTCGCTGGCAAGCTAGTTGTAAACGTCTTAGCTGAGTGGATGTGAGTGTTTNTGATTCCCAGGCGATGATGCTGCGAGTGGATACAGCGTTCGCCAATTGTTCCAAACTCCAGGCGAATTGATTTGTGGGGATATTCAAAACATCNACCTGCTTTGGATTAATCCCTTCTTGCATAAGNCGCTCAGTGCAGGGTGCTAAGGGTGGNTTTACTAACGCTATCCATCGTGCGTCTTGTTGCGTTTTCCATGTTGAAAAGGCGCATCGCATGGGTGCAGAGAATANATCGCTNGTTAGTATTTCGATAAGCATGTGTGCAGGCCAACCTCGACCGGATAGTTTGCCATTCAGTTCGGGAAAACCAGTATCGGTCACTTCGANCGTAGTTTCTGNGTTGCCTTGCCACAGCTTTCCAGCATCAAATAAAGGACGTAANATATTTNTACTCATTACTGTATAAAAATACAGTTTTTTGAAGAAGTCAATCGGCTAATCTCGCNGCATGCAATCAATGTTAAAAGTCTTTGTTTTTTGTTTCCTTGCAATATTNNCTGCTTTGATCCAGGCGAACCANGTCACAGCGAGATTATTAACCTCAGCTGAAACCGTTGTNCCTGGCGATACCTTNTGGTTCGGCCTATCACTTGAGATAGCAGATGGTTGGAATACCTATTGGAAAAATGCTGGATCAACGGGATTGCCCCCAACGCTTGAGCTGAACGATGGTCAACAGGACTACCTGCCCGAACTTCAGTTTCCGTTGGCTACAACAAAGCCATTCGGTGAGGATGTCAGTCTCTTAACATACGGTTACACCAAAGAAGTTGTACACCCATTTCAGATTATAGTGCCCGCAAATATTTCTGGGCAATGGACACTGACGGGCAAAGCAAATTGGCTCGCTTGTCGTGATATTTGTATTCCTGAGAGCCAGAATATTAGTCTCTCGTTACCTGTTGTGACTTCACAGACTGAGGTGCGTCGTTCATCATCAATACAGCAAATTAACGCAGCGCGCGCCTCCGTACCGACAGATTTTCCTACATCCGTAAACTTTGCGGGACCTAACTCTGTCTGGATCTCAGAATTCAGAGAGCTAAAGATCAAAGACGTAATGCCTGAAGGCTCTGGCGAGGTGCTAGGTCTTATTCAGAGTACTCAGCATTTGGACGATGGCGTTCTGATTACATTCGATCGGGTGTTGAAGCCAGCTAATTATGCAGAGGGTCACTGGGTACTTGGTCTTGAAAAGAATGGTATTCGGCTACCACTAGATACCGATCTAGTTGTGCCTCATGTGAATCAGCAAAATTTATCTCTGGGATTAGTTTTGATCATGGCGCTTGCAGGTGGTCTGATTCTTAACTTGATGCCTTGTGTCTTCCCTGTGCTGTCCATCAAAGCGTTATCAATCACAGGCAAAGCTAGCAAAGAACAGCGAGAAGTTCGCAAAGGTGCGTGGCTTTATACAGTCGGTGTTCTGACAACAATGCTGCTATTAGCTTCAATTATGGTGGGGTTGCAGGCAGGTGGTGCACAGGTTGGTTGGGGATTCCAATTACAAACACCGTGGTTTGTCGCTCTATTAATATATGTCTTTATCATTCTGGGGCTCTGGCTCTATGGTTGGTTTGAATTCGGAATGGCCCTATCTGGTGCTGGTCAGAGTCTAATCGAGGGCCATCCGGGACGGGCTGAATTCTTTACCGGCGTTTTGGCTGTGGTTGTGGCGACGCCCTGCACCGCCCCCTTTATGGGCGTTGCGATGGGATACACACTGACACAACCTTGGTGGATTACTTTGATGGTGTTTTCTGTGCTTGGACTTGGGCTCGCTGTTCCGATGCTGGTGTTCGCCATCTCGCCGCAGCTCGCTGGTTACCTACCGCGTCCGGGGAGTTGGATGATCCGATTGAAGCAATTTTTTTCTTTTCCGATCTTTGCGACAGCGATCTGGCTCCTTTGGGTACTGGTTAGACAAACGTCATCAGATGTTTTGGTTTTGATTCTCGGTGGCTTGTTGCTGCTTGTCTTAGGGATTTGGTTGTCTGAGAGTAAAAATCGCTTTTCTCAAGGATTTGGTACCCTCGTGATACTGATCTCGTTTTTTTTGGTCCCAAGCGTGTCTTACCTGACACCTAGCTCTA
>PAWX01000009.1 GCA_002714245.1 Gammaproteobacteria bacterium
CTCCGTGGAGTCCTCGTCCCAGGCTATTATCGTTATCAGTCACAACCCCGAGATCATCCCATGGTTCGATCGGGTGATCAGGATTGGGCGAGAATAATGTTTCGGCTAGCGATGGCATCGATGCGCTCGAGGCTGATCCCGGTTGGTCTTGTCGTCGTTGCCCTCTCAGCCTCTATGGCGCTTCTTCTCAGCGTCGACCGAATCCAACAGGCTACAAAAAGCGGATTTAACCAGAGCCTGAGCGGCGTAGACCTAGTACTTGGACCGAGAGGGAGTGGACTGGAATTGGTCCTCTACACCGTGTTCCATCTGGGAAAGCCAACAAACAACATCACGACGGCAACCGTATCAGACATCGCAAGCGATCCGATGGTCGAGTGGTCAGTGCCAGTAGCGCTTGGGGACAACCACCGAGGGTTTAGGGTCATCTCGACGACAGACGCATACTTCGATCGCATCAAATTTGCTGGCGATCAACCACTGGTGTTCGCTCAAGGAAATACATTCAGCGACCTTAACGAGGTTGTTATAGGGAGTGATGTCGCGGAGGCACTGGGATATACCCTGGGAACGGCGATTTTTGTGACACATGGCTCTGAGATGCTCGGTGAATTACATGATGACTTTTCATTTAAGGTAACCGGAATTCTCGCGCCCACAGGAACTCCAACGGACCAAGCGGTTTTTGTAAGTCTCGAAGGCTACGAATTGATTCATCTGGGATGGAAGAATGGGAGTAAGGCCGTGAGCCTGAAAGGTCTCGATATAGACGCAATACCTAGAGACCGTCTGTACCCCCAAACCGTAACCGCGGTCTATCTCGGGCTGAAATCTAAGCTGGGTCTATTTAAATTCACCCGGAAGATCAACGACTACCCCGAGGAGGCCGTCAGTGCCGTCATCCCCGGTGTTGCCCTTGCCGAACTGTGGTCAATGGTCGGCACGGTAGATTCGGTATTCAAGCTTCTTAATTGGCTGATAATCGGAATCAGCATAATAGGAATGGTAACGATGATAATGACCGGACTAGATGGCCGGACGCGTGAGATGACAATATTGCGTGCGCTCGGGGCCTCGCCACCCAGGCTGGCCTGCCTCGTACTCCTAGAAACATTCATGATTAGTCTTACCGCGGTCCTAACTGCTGTCATTTTGGTGCGGATCCTAACACTCGGCGTCGCAGACTTATTGGGCGAGTGGGCAGGCATCCGTATTCAACTCACCTGGTTAGCCGCGAACGAGCTGATGACGCTGATGATTATCGTTCTGGCGGGTCTAGGAGCGAGCCTAATACCCGCGGGTATGGTATTTAGACGCTCCCTGCACAGAGGGTTCGCTGATTGATTCAAATAGCACGCCTTTTGGCCACACTAATTTTTTTCAGCCTGATCACCGTAGTCAACGCAGTTGCCTCCGGCTATGAGGCTACTGAGGAGGACTTTGTTCGCTGGGAAAATGCCTGGGATAGCTTGATTCCTCCAGGAGCTTACGATTTTGTACCAAAAGATTTTTACTTCGAGCTACTATTCAACCCCACATTCCAGAGTCAACTCGACGAGGCTGGTAGGGTGATCAATCCCCTTCTTGAAGGTCAATCCATCGAGATCGCAGGCTTCATGGTTCCAATAGAGGTACGAGGGGAAAAGGTCTCACAGTTCTTGCTCGTCCCAGAGGCGGGACAGTGCATCCATGTCCCACCACCACCGCTGAATCAGACACTGCTTGTAGATACGACCACTACACCGACACCACTACGAGACCTTTACCAGCCCATCATAGTGTCGGGCCGACTGTCTGTCGGTACTCAGAGCTTCGAGATAGCCGATAGTGGTTATAGTCTCGTAGCGGCTGAGATCACCACGCTAAACCTTGGAGAGGAGATGATTCCGGTCGTTCCTGGCGCCGATGGCGATCGATAAGGTCAAACTGGCTGAAAAAATTAGTTCGGCGGGAAAGACCGTCACACCACAGCGGATTACTATATTTCGGGCTCTAGAATTGGTTGGCGAACCGATCACTGCTTACGAGCTCCGAGATCTGACCAACAGTCGGTCCGATGAGTCATTTAATATCAGCACAATCTATCGAGTATTGGATTTCTGGGTCGAGCTTGGGCTGATTCACAAAATAGAGTCAGCAAACAAATTTGTAGTTTGTAAGGACGAATACAGAGACCATATCCATGTACTCCAGCACTGCACAAGTTGTCAGAAAATCGAGGAACACCGTGAGATATCACGGCTGTTGAAGATGCCCCTGTCGTCAACATTCAAGGCCCACAAGAATCAAGTTATAGAAATCCAGGGGCAGTGTGGGAACTGTCAGGACCTCATCACAAATCTAAAGCCATAGCCTTATGCGCCCAGATAAGACCAGTATCCTTGTGGCACGGTCAGCTACCTTGAACATGAAAATGCTTTCCGGCCTCGTGTTTATTCTACCCAGGCAGCCTAGTTCAGCCGACACAAGTTTTAACCCGCATACAGAAGTACTTTTTATCTCAGGTAGTTCGTTTTAGTCTTTGGGTAGTCGGAGGTAAACATGCGCTTTTTCGCAAAAGTAATAACAGCGTTGTTGGTAGGTTGTTTAAGTACCGCTCAGGCTGATCAGACCAAATCCGAGCTCGGCAAACTCTTTAATGCCCTCCGGGAGTCCAATAACCTTGTCGAAATTTCTGAAATCCAGAATAAGATTTGGTCCCACTGGTACGAACTTCCAGAGAACTCTCTGTCGCTGCAGCCTCTCTTTGATCAAGGCGTTAAGGCTCTGCAGTCTGGACAGGCTCAGGATGCTGTTACTCAATTCAGCCAGGTGATTGATGCGGCGCCTGCCTTCGCTGAGGCATGGAATAGACGTGCAACCACATTCTTTGTGCTCGGTGACTTCGAGTCCTCGCTCCTCGATATCCGCCAAACATTAATCTTAGAGCCAAGACATTTTGGGGCACTTAGTGGATTATCGATGATTTTTGAAACTACTGAACAGTATGAGCGTGCGATTCAGGCGGAACAGCAACTACTCAAACTCATGCCGAACAACGAATTGATCGCGAAGCGAATCCGACGGTTGCGGGACAAAGCGCTGAAATCTCGCATCTAGTCAGTATTTTCCGCTGACGACTCGAGCACCACGAGTGGTGAAGCTAGGCTGACGATTACGATGATTACCAGCAACAGCCAATCTCAATATCGCGACATCTCCATCCCCAAGATATACTCACTAGCACGCTCCCTAACTGGCCTCTCAATCGCAGTACCCTATACAGATCCAAGACAACTCGCATCTCGCCAGCGTGAGATACCGCCAGCATAGGTTTCGACAACCTTATTCTTGGAATCAGGCAACAAAAACATCAACCCAAATAATTTCTCTTCGACACTACGAGATCTTTCCCATACCTCAAAGCCTAGATCGTCACTCGTGATATCAATCAGACAAAAATCTGCCCACTTACCCGGCTCTAAAGATCCGATAAAATCTGCTTGATTGATGGCCTTGGCGCCTCCCAATGTATGCCAATAAACCAATTGAAGAGGGTCCAATACCTGACCACCCAACTTGGCAACCTTATACGCCTCCGACATCGTTACGAAGGGATTTAATGAGACCCCACCCCCGACATCGCTTCCCATAGCGATGTTAATATTTCTCGAGATATATCCGGACGCATCGAATAATCCAGAGCCCAAGAACGTATTGCTTGTGGGACAATGAATCACAGAGGCGCCAGACGCGGCCCATCTCTCATATTCAGATTCGGTTGTGTAGATACCGTGCGCAAATAATGATCGATCGGTAAGCAGTCCAAATGCGTCATATACATCCAAGTAGTCGGTAGCACGCGGGAATAAATTTGATGTGGCTAAAACCTCATCCTCGGTTTCGTTGATATGCGTCTGCATCAGCAAACGTGGATTCGATTCTAGTAGTTGGCCACAATATTCTAGCATTTCTTCCGTACAAGAGAGAGCGAAGCGTGGTGTCATTGCGTACCGAAATCTCTCCACACACAGACCAGATTCTATGGCCTTTGCGCTCATCTCTTTGTACAGTCCCACGTCAACTAACACATGATTGGGAGCGCCCCGGTTCATCGCCGTGACTCCGGAGACAAGGTTAAAGCCCGAATAAGAAGCCGCCCCCAGCAGCGAGTCGAAGGCCTCTTGATGAATGGTTGAAAATACAGCCGCTGAGGTCACTCCTCTGTGCAGCATCAGCTCCACAAACTGATGAGCGCGTCTCTCGGCGTAGGGTCTTTGACTGTATTTAGACTCCTCAGGAAAAGTATATTTGTCGAGCCAGTCAAGTAGCGATGCTCCGTAGGATGCAATCACGGGTAGCTGAGGATAATGAACATGGGCATCAACAAATCCTGGAAAAATAAGATGCTGAGTTTCCTTAACCCGGTAGTGTGAATACTCCGCTGGGACGCTCGGGCCAACATACAGAATCCTGCCTTGGTCACCTACGACCATCGAACCACTATCAAAGTAATCGTACTTGTCTACACTGCTTTCGTTGAGGAGCGTAAACAGTCGGCCTTGAATAACAAACGGCTCGCATAATTCTGCGGCATTTGAGTCAGTCGTCATGAAGCACCACACCAAGGGAGGGCTTTGAAAACGCGGCGATTCATTCTCATTCGGATATCGCTTCGGCGGCTTGCCACAGAAGAAACTCGGCTACTACTGAGACCGCAATAACCGAGGGCTCCTTGCCACGTATTCCGACAATACCTACCGGACAATTTATCCTTTCGGAATCCAGTTCAAGATTTCTCAGTCGGCTCGCGAATCTAGCTTTTTTTGATTTCGAACCGATCAAACTGACAGAGCCCCCGACGTTTCGCTCAATGAGTCGCCTGCATATCTCAAAATCTAATTCGTGACTGTAGGTCATAACCAAGTGGTATGCCTTTTCAGGGGCCGAATCGATCATAGCTAAAACATCTATATGAGAAGCTCCCAAATCTTCCCTATCATCGAATGTCACAAGAGGATGAGGAACTGTTTCCATGATCCTAGATACCGCAGACCCCACGTGACCCAGTCCATACAGAAACATCGGACATCCGTATTCTGGCTCGGTTTGAGGTCTCTCAACGGCGTTGAAGGTTAGGTCTACAATCCCACCGCAACACTGAGACAAGACGGGGCCCAGAGGTAGGCTGGCCACAGCCTCGGTCGATCCCTCGGCTATCATTTCCCGGGCCCTCTTGGTCGCCAAAAATTCTAGCTGGCCGCCGCCAATCGAACCAACCTGCGAGTCGGAATTCACCCACATCTTGGTACCCTCGCCTCGTGGAGTACTTCCTAACACTCTGACGATTTCAACTAGGATCCATGCGCCGCGCACTGGACACACCTTAGGATTTCTTGAGGAGTTGCCGGCGCGTTGAGCTGTGGCCAAAACTGACTGTCTGAGCTGACACTGCTAACCGCGTGACAGATCGCTGAATGCACACTGATTGCAAGCATAAAAGGTGGTTCCCCGACCGCTTTGGACTGATAAAGCATCTCCCGCGGATTTGCACCATCCCACAAATGAATATTCATCTCGGGCCGGTCAGTGGCGGTCGGGATCTTGTANGTACTGAGGCCATGCGTCAACAATTCNCCGGCACTCGAATAGACCAATTCCTCTGACGTTAACCAGCCCATACCCTGAACAAAACCTCCCTCAATCTGNCCTAGATCGATGGCTGGATTNAGGCTCTTCCCTACGTCATGGAGTATATCCACTCGCAGGACTTTGGGCACNCCAGTCAGGGTATCTATCTCCACCTCTGTTACGGCAGCNCCGTTGGCAAAATAATAGAATGGACGACCCTTACCTGTCTTNGGATCCCANCCAATATCCGGCGTCGCANAGTGTCCGGTCGCACTTAANGGGACACGCGCGAACCANGCTCTTCTGGCNAANTCACTGAAGGNAATTTCGTNACCTCCGACTCTAACNATCCCNCGCGAGAATCGAANTTCAGCAGAGGTTTGGTAGGTCTCTCGGAGNAAAATCTCTANCCTTTGTCTGATCTTTCGNGCNGCNGTCAAGGCGGCCATCCCNTTTAGGTCAGAACCNCTNGAGGCCGCTGTCGGTGAAGTATTGGGAACCTTATCTGTTCTNGTAGCAGTGACCTGTATCGTTTGCTGATCTATGCCCAAATGATCTGCCACAACTTGTCTGATCTTNGTATGCAGTCCTTGACCCATTTCGGTTCCACCATGATTTAGGGANACCGAACCATCTTTGTAGACGTTGAGTAAGGCNCCGGCTTGGTTCAAAAAGCTAGCGGTGAATGAGATNCCGAACTTTACNGGTGTGAGGGCGATNCCTCTCTTGGNACGTTTTGACTGCCCGTTCGTGAGATTAATTTNTGCCCTCCGATTACGATAGTCNGACGTCTCTGCAAGATTCCTAATTATTTTTGGAAGNACNNCCTCATCAATGGACATCCCGTACGGTGTTTCTGTNCCAGNNGTCCCGTATAGGTTGAGCAACCNAATATCAAGNGGNTCTTTNCCCGTNACCCTNGCGATTNNGTCCATNCAGCGCTCNATNCCGATCATNCCNTGTGGACCCCCGAAACCTCTAAACGCNGTNTTNGACACAGTATTGGTTTTAAATCGGTTCGAGACGATNTTTACAGACGGAATNAAGTANGCGTTCTCNGCATGAAATAGGGCCCGATCGTTTACAGATCGACTCAGATCGGAACTCCAACCACAGCGNGAGTTCAGTTCAATATCCGCTNCNGTAANANGNCCCTCAGCATCGTGNCCNATCCTATAGTTNANCANGAANTCNTGCCTCTTTCCTGTNACACGCATGTCGTCATCTCGGTCCAGCCGNACCTTGACAGGTCTACCTGTTACATGNGCACCNAATGCGGCNAACATTGCGAAGTGCGCNGCCTGGCTCTCTTTCCCGCCAAATGCNCCACCCATCCGTCGGATCTCGACGGTCACATTCGCNGCNCTGACGCCAAGAAGATTGGCAATCAGGTCCTGAACCTCTGTCGGGTGTTGGGTTGAACTTACCACNTGGATACCGTCTGNTGAGGGNATNGCCAANGCAACTTGGCCCTCCAGATAGACATGATCCTGCCCACCAACCGACATGCNACACTCNGTGACATNGTCACACCCAACGAACNATGACTCAGAAAAATGNTTGTCTAGANTNAGCGGTTCGTGNAGGACCTGCCCTGCCCCTGCCGCNTCNGCGATGGTNAAAAATNTCGNNTCCAATGGCCGTCCNCTGACNTGATACTCTCTTGCNACCCGACGCGCCTGNTCTCNATCCGAACACAGNACCATCCCCACNGGCTGGTGTGGGNAACTTGTTTCANNGGAGGGCANAAGTGGTTCATCATGNACAACAGGCCCTGCATTATTCTCACCAGGAATATCTGCGGCGCTCAGAAACCNGTGATCGCCNAGNNACAGGCCCTCGAGTTGAATCAANTCAGGAGCGTNAATNCTCAAATCCCNACTGGGTGTNGCNGGGCCCAGAACTAAAGCACCATGCAGACAACCGCTCGGCTCTGGTATGTCGTCGCAGTAAACTGCCTGGCCGGTTAAGTGCTCTANGTTACTGTCNTGAGNTTCTGGCACCCCAACNACCGAGGTACCCCATGGCTTGGCTAGATCATTCACGAGANNCNTCNCCATCCAAAAAATCACGCACTAAATTTTTCGATACAGCGAGNCGGTACCAAGCNTCTGCTCTATGNTCTGANAGCGGACTNAAGTCNGAGGNCAGATCATCGGGATTCAGAGACTNCATNGTTTTCTCGGCGAGTTTTGGTGTGCCCGCCATTCCGCCGAANGCAAACCGATAACTAGGCTTATCACCAGAAATCTCNGCCATNGCTGCTAGNACGATNCTGATGTCCTGNTCGTATCNCTTACTGATTTTTTCAACCGCAAAACGNCTGATATGTGCTCGTCTGGGAATTAAAATGGAGACCAACACCTCATCATCAAGAAGGTCTTGCTTTCCNTANTCNATGAAAAAATCCTCCATAGGGATAACTCGATTTCCTCGGCACGAANGTATCGTNAANGAAGCNCCAAGAGCNATCAGAACTGGGGCTGAGTCNCCTATCGGTGAACCGTTGGCAATATTGCCNCCGAGGGTTCCACTGCAGCGAACCTGCGGCCCCCCGAACCTTTGAAACCATTCCNGAAGTTCGGGATATTCGGATACAAGACTATTTTCTAAATCTTCGATCGTTACCGCGGCACCGATTTCTATATTATCGGGCCGTATTTCTTTCAAAAGNAGCTGCTCACAAAATTTTGTGAGGATGATATGGGTCGGTCTATCTAAGCGCTTNGTTATCCACAGCCCAAAATCNGTGGCCCCAGAAACAAGTGTGGCNGANGNAAAATTTTTCCTAAGATCCAACAAATGNTCGAGCGTTTTTGGTGCGTCAATCCTCGAGTTGTGGTTGACAATGGAAAATCCACCNCGNNNCAACTGTCTTAGGACCGCTNTAGCCNNCTCGATCTCAGCGATAAAGGNTTTATCGAGAGGCNGGCCCTGGGCAAGTCGAGTCGCCTCAATCAGACCACNATACCCGGTACACCGGCATANNTTCCCAGCCAACGCCTGCTCTGGTGTTTGNTCTTTCTTNGTGATCTGAGCGTACACAATCGCCATCACAAAACCAGGCGTACAAAANCCACANTGTGACGCGTTAAGGGNNAGCATTCCGCTTTGGGCNGAACATAATGACCCTGACCTGNTGAGNGTCTCCACNGAGATNAGCCACGCCCCATCGAGATATGCGAGCGGATAAATACATGTATTAATTAGGCTAAACCGAAGACCACCGGACTCTGAAAGAGAGCCGACCAAGCAAGTACAGGCACCGCAGTCACCCTCATTGCAGCCCTCTTTAGTGCCGGTCCGCATCGCTTCAGATCGCAGCCAGGGCATAACCATATCCGTCGCGCGCACGCCATCCAGTATTCTTATCTGGCCATCGAAGTAGAATCTGATATCACCGCGTAGATCTTCTTCTGTCCCCATAAACTATTCCCGTACACCTAATGAAGCCATCAATCTAACGCGACAAATATCACCTAGGTCGTTTAATCTAAGAGTATTGGCGTATAAGAGTACCCGTTTTCGACCACCCGAGCATCTTCAAAATACNGTGACAAAAGCAATCAAAGAANTCCAAGTAAACGAAACAGTGCTGTCCATAGACCAACTAACTCTTGGATTCCCCGGACACGATCCACTCACAANGATTTCATGGGCTNTACATCGTGGNCAACAGGTCGCCCTTCTCGGAAAATCTGGGTCCGGAAAATCAACNCTTNTGAATAGAATTATCCGAGGNTCNCCATCAATTCAGTGTCAGACTCAACGAATCNCATATCTGTCCCAANAGCCAGCTCTCCTTCCCTGGGTTAGCGTTCTAGATAACATACTTCTAGGCTTTACNTTACGGGGAGAGACGATCGTCTCGAAACATNTGGAGCGCGCTCATCAACTTCTGACAGATNTAGAACTTTGCGGTTTTCAGGACCACAAGACGAATCATCTTAGCGGCGGCGAGAGGTCCCGTGTAGCGCTCGCACGGGCACTCCTCGAGGACGCTGATCTTCTATTACTAGACGAGCCCTTTGCAGCGCTTGATAGATCGACCAAAATTCAAATGACAAAGCTGTGTAACAAATTGTTCGCTAACAAGACGGTTATCCTGGTTACACATGACCCCAGAGATGCACTAGGCTGGTTAGATACGGCCGTGGTTCTAACATCGCATGGGCTCAGAGGCCCATTCGATCTTGCTGACTTCCAAAACGATCACGCTCTGATTCAGGCTTTGGATGGTGACTTATGAACCGGATCTTTGGCTACTTTTTGCCCGTGACGCTATTAATCGCGGTCTGGTGGTCAGTAGTTATCTTGTTCGATATCCCGCACTTTATACTCCCGGCACCTGATCGGGTCGCTGCTGTCTTATTCAATAGATTCACGTTGATAAGTGTTCACGCAACCACAACTGCGCTAGAAATTGTCTGTGGTCTAATTTTGGGCTCCATTTTAGGATTCACCGTCGCTTGTCTGATTGGAGACTCCAAACGACTTCAGTCAATTACAATGCCAGCGTTAATCATCAGTCAAGCTCTGCCAGTATTCGCGATCGCGCCAATTCTTATGCTATGGCTCGGTTATGGATTCGCATCCAAACTCGCTATGACTACTTTGATTGTCTTTTTTCCAGTAACAGCTAGTACCCTAGCCGGATTCAGGGCTCTGCCTGCATCGTGGGACGCCACTTTTAAAACGCTTCGGCCTCGGAGGGTAAGGTTATTTTTCCATGTGCGAATTCCGCTTGCAGTTCCCTATACCCTATCAGGTGTTCGAGTAGCTGCTTCGGTCGCGCCCATAGGCGCCGTGGTTGGGGAGTGGGTTGGGTCATCGAGCGGACTGGGCTATCTGATGTTGCACGCTAATGCCCGTGGCCAAACCGATCTCATGTTCGCTGCTCTGGTAGTGTTGTGTGCGGAAGCGTTGATAATCTGGAGCGTATCGAACCGGATATCTCTCCGGTTCGATCAAAAGTATACAGCCAACATGTGAGCTGAACTATACTGCTCTAGTTATGGTAGCGAGCCCTCAATGCCTTCCACATAGAAGTTCATTCCAAGTAAGGTACCGTCGTCCGCTGTCTCACCTGCCTTTAACCACGGCGAGCCATCCTGCTTATTAACTGGTCCTGTGAATGCGTGCAGTCGGCCCTCGGTGATCGCCTTTCTGGCTTCCTCAGCCATCGCTTTGACGTCATCTGGAACAACCTTACCGTAAGGGGCCAACGCAACCATTCCAGTATCAAAGCCTCCCCAAGTGTCCGTGGACGACCAAGTTCCATTGATCAAATCACCTACTCTTCTCACGTAGTAGGGGGCCCAATCATCAATAATGGCCGTTAATTGCGCGTTTGGTCCGTAAGCTGCCTGATCTGACGCCTGACCAAACGCATAGATCCCGCGTTCTTCAGCGATCTTCATCGGAGCAGCGGAGTCAGTGTGCTGCATCAAAATATCAGCGCCTTGGTCAATCAGCGCCTTCGCCGCGTCGGCCTCCTTACCCGGATCAAACCAAGTGGAAACCCAAATCACTTTAAACTTGACCTGAGGGTTCACACTTTTGGCTGCCAAGTATGCGGCATTAATCCCGCGTACAACCTCCGGAATCGGGAACGAGGCGATGTAACCGATAGTATTTGACTTGGTCATTTTTCCTGCAATCAGACCAAGTACATGACGACCCTCATAGAAACGCGACGAGTAAGTTGCAACATTGTCGGCACGCTTGTACCCNGTCGCATGCTCGAACTTNACGCCCGGGAATTGTTGNGCCACTTTTATTGTNGGGTTCATGTATCCGAATGAAGTCGTAAANACTGCATNTGCCCCATCTGTGGCCATTTGAGCGATTACACGCTCGGCGTCAGGGCCCTCAGATACACTCTCAACAAACACCGTCTCNACNNTNTCNCCATACTCAGCCTCGACTGCAAGACGACCTCGNTCGTGCTCATATGTCCAACCGGCNTCNGCAACAGGTCCTACATACACAAAGCCAACTTTAACTTNGCCCGAGACCGCNGCCGTTTTTTTTGTTTCACTCGGTTCAAAAGACACCACGGCCGCAATCACGGCCACAAGCACCAATAGACCAATTACCAGATTTGATTTCTTCATGTGTAGTTCCACCGTTCCTCATGTACTCTCTTTAAAAGTGACTCCCAATGAACCGGGAGCCTTGTGCNAAAAATTACCTCGCCCNGCGATAATTANCAGNGCCCCAATGGTGACCAGATATGGCAACATTGACAACCATTGGGAGGCCACAGAAACACCTANCGCCTGACCGTGTAACTGGATTATCGAGACGCTACCAAACAGATAGGCCCCAACAATTACCCGTAGCGGACGCCAAGAAGCNAACACCACAAGAGCAAGTGCNATCCAACCCCGGCCTGCCGTCATACCCTCTACGAANAGAGGCGTCTGGACAAGTGTCAGGTACGAACCGCCGATCCCGGCNANCGCGCCNCCNGNTATTATGGCTAAAAAACGAATTCCCGTCACCGAAAATCCGAGGGCATGGGCTGCGGAGTGATTCTCACCGACTGCCCGAAGGATCAAGCCTGCNCGAGATTTTGTAATAAACCACCACATTAAGNCAGCCAGANTAATGGACAAATAGACAAGTGGNTCNTGAGAAAAGAGCGCGTGCCCTACGATTGGTAAATGACTCAATACNGGAANATTCCATGGATCGACTTGAGGCGCAGCCTGACCCACATATTGAGCGCCCGCGAGAGCGCTCAAGCCAAGGCCAAAAAGCGTTANGGCAAGCCCTGTAGCGACTGGATTTGCATACAATCTCAACACGAGGAGAGCAAAAATTGATGCCAGCAAGGCTCCGGCCAGCGCCGCCGATACTATCGAAATTAAGAGTGGGAAACCCGAAAGAGCAGTCGCAAAACCAGCCAAGGCTCCGACGATCATCAGGCCCTCAATACCCAGATTCAGAACACCGGCCCGCTCTTGAATCAATGCACCCAAACCAGCGAAAACCAGTGGGGTAGAGGCGACCAGTATTGCGTGCAAAATCGATGACAGTAATCCGTAATCCATTAGGTTACCCGTCCAAATCGAACACGATAATTCACAAGCAGTGATGTTCCGAGCAAGAAAAATAACAACAAACCCTGGAATACTTGGGTACTGGCAGCGGGGATACCCAGTGACAACTGTGCAGCCTCACCAGCCAAATACGACAGAGCCACCAAGAGCCCTGCCGGGATCACTGCCATTGGATGCAGTCTTGCAAGAAACGCAACAATAATCGCGGTAAATCCGTAGGAAGGCGAAATATTCGGAACCAGTTGTCCGATATTCCCAGTCACCTCAACTACGCCCGCAAACCCGCTAACGCCGCCACCAATCAGTAACGCCGTCCAAACCGTTCGGTCACGACTGTAACCAGCGAATTTTGCGGCATTCAAAGAGAGGCCTGTCACTCGCATTTCAAATCCCAGGTGCCAACGCTTGACNATCCATGTCCCAAGTAATGCAAAGAAAATTGCAAAGATAAATCCGAGGTGACCTCTGCCCGCAGAAAATAATTTTGGTAATGTAGCGGCCTCGTGGAGCAGCCGACTTTCAGGAAAATTAAACCCATCTGGATCTCGGAGNGGTCCATGCACCATCACGCTGAGCAACAGAATCGCAACATAGGTCAGCATCAAAGATACCAATATCTCGTTCGCATTAAACCGAACCTTCAAAAATGCTGGGATCGCACCCCATAGCAAGCCACCAAGGCTTCCGCCCAACAACACAAGCGGCATAACCCAGAAACCATCGACACCCCAAAAAGCAAGAGCCACGGCGCCTCCACATAGTCCTCCCATCACCAGTTGACCCTCGGCTCCGATATTCCAAACACCGGCCCGAAAACCGAGCGCCAAGGCAACACCAATGGTAATGAGTGGGGTGGCCTTCGCTATCAGTTCACTCACTCCATAGACCGAGTTGAGAGGCCTTATGAAGATCCGCTGGAGGCTCGAGACTGGTTCAAGTCCCATGGCTGCAAGAAGAATCGACGCCGTTACCACGGTCAGACTCAATGCAACAAAAACGGCAACCCATTCGTGGTACCAATGTGTCTCGGAACGAGCCTCGACGAAGATCACGATTCAACCTCCTGACCAAGCATCAGCGCACCCAAATAATCGGGGGTCGTCTCTACGGTTGGGTAAGTTCGGCTCAAACGACCATGACAAATCGCACAAATACGGTCGCTGATAGACAACAGCTCATCAATATCCTGACTAATCAAAACAATCGAGGCACCGGCGTCGGCCATTTGTATTAGCATTTTGTGAATAAAGAGCTGCGCTTTTGCATCGACACCCCAGGTTGGATTCGACACTATAAAGACTTTTGGTCTGCCCAATAACTCACGCCCGATCAGAAACTTCTGCAAGTTACCGCCAGATAAGCTGGACGCCTTTGCATTCACGGATGATGTTCTCACATCGAAAGTTTGGATCACTTCGTCAGCAAATCGCCTGGCCGCCGGCCCACTGATCAAATGCTTATTTGTCAAGATACCGCGAGTATGCCGAGCGGTAAGAATAATATTTTCCCAAAGTGTTAGGTCAGGGACAGCGGCGTGCCCCAATCGATTCTCGGGAGCGCCCAGCATGCCCAGAGCCCGGCGCTGCTCCACCCCCGTGTGCCCGATTGGCAGGTCGTCAAGCATAATGCTGTCGGGATTGGGCAGGGTAATCTCTCCGGAAAGAACATCGAATAACCTATCCTGNCCATTGCCAGAGACACCAGAAATNCCAAGGATNGATCCGGGGGCAACNGANAAATAGAGATCTCTNAGNGCAACANTCCTGCTCGACTCCGGGTACACTTCACCCACNCGCACGGTGAGACGAGNTTTTGCATTCGATGATTTNTTNATNTTACCGCGTTTTGTCTCCTTCAAACGCNCACCGATCATTTTTTCACCAAGAGAGCGAGTNCTCTCNTGCCTCGGATCAACTACATCTATAATTNTACCTGCACGCATCAAGGTAGCTCGATCNCACAACACTCTTACCTCGTCGAGCTTATGTGAGATGTAAATAATCGAACGCCCTTCATCAGAGAGCCGTCCGAGTGTTGCAAACAGCTGNTCCGTNTCTTGTGGGGTCAACACGGAGGTGGGCTCGTCGAGGATCAATAACCGAGGGTCTTGCATCAGGNCCCGGATGATTTCCACACGCTGTCTTTCTCCNGCACCGAGATCATGTACTCGNCGACCTAATTCAACATGNAACCGGTANCGTTCGCAAAGCTCTGAAATTTCAGCAGCGAGCTCTGCNCCGGGNAACCNTCCCTCCAAACCGAGCGCGATATTTTCAAGNACAGTNAGCGCATCAAAAACGGCAAAGTGTTGNAACACCATGCCAACACCGGCACGNTTNGCATNACTTGGNCTGTCGGGAGAATATGGTTCCGAGTTGAGATCCATGTCACCNGAATCNGGCTTCAAAATCCCATANATCATTTTNACNAGAGTAGACTTNCCTGCGCCATTCTCACCNAGCAGCGCGTGNATCTCTCCCTCNTCGACAGNNANGTCGACGGCGCTATTCGCGGCAAAATCGCCAAAATATTTGGTCAGNCCACGCACNCCNATACACCGCTTCGACGAAGCNGATAACCGTTTCTTATTTGCAGCCGAATCAGTCAAATTAGAGGCTCAGTCCCAAGGATGCTCAGAGAATACAACATTCCCCCCTGCAAACCCACGGGTTAGCGATTGTTTGACTGGAAAAAGAAATACTCCGAGCTGATGTTTCCGTGCAATGTGACGAGCCCCTGCTGAATACAATCCATATTTTGTGTGAGAACGTCTGGAGTCAAACGTTTAAGATCGAGCTTTTTTAGATCATCGACGATACTCTCCAGCGAGTCTGTTGAGACACGTTGATGCGGTAACTGAGTCAACAAGAGATCCACTCGTGCGAGTGCTGCCGCCATCGACTGAGGAAATTTGTCGTCTCGCAATACAAAATCCAACACATCAATACCACGCATTCGATTGCGCGCGCTGTGACGGTATAGCTCGACACCTCCAAGAGCTGACAATAAATTTTGCCACCCAATGGACTCATAGCTGCTCCAGCGGGTGGAAACACCAGGAACCATCTGTGTGACGCGCGGATCGACCAAGCGCGACACCATATCGGCATGTTCCAAACGATCACCAAGACGCAAAAATAAAGAGCCCAGATCTCGCGCCTGACTTGCTACCAGGCACCCATGCCAGAGCCGACAATTCGAGATCACTTGCTTGAGCAACCGGATCCGGGTGGATCGATCAAACCCAGCGAATGATTGCCGTTCAATAAGACCATGTAACTCGTTCAAAGCAATCCAGGCATCCTTTGGAATCAAGTCACGAGTGACTCGTGCGTTTTCCCGGGCCGATGCAATCGAGGCGCGTATTGAGCCCGGGTGTTCTAGACTAAGTACTAACTGTTCCATGACCTCGGCTTCAGAAATGCCGGGACCAGAATCACCGGACCCAAACACTTGCATCAAGGACTCCCAGTCATACGGAACACCGTCAGGCAGATCTAGGATTGTGTCCGATGCGGCGATAGCTAGCCGGGCGGTGGCTTCAGCGCGCTCAACATAACGTGCCAGCCAATACAGGTGTTCGGCCACTCTCGAGAGCATCAGACGAGACCCTCGTCCGCAACCACCCAAAAGTCCTTCGATCCACCACCCTGAGACGAGTTCACCACCAACGAGCCCTCTTTAAGTGCGACCCTACATAGTCCGCCCGTGGAGCACCACTGGTCCGAGCTTTGGAGCACAAAAGGTCGGAGATCGACGTGACGCGGCGCTAGGTCACCAACATCAGTAACAGTTAATGTAGTCGAAATGGCAAGCGTCGGCTGAGCAATCCAGACTCGCGGATTTTCCAGAATCTCCGCCCGTCGAGCCACCAAGTCCTCGTCCGTCGCGTGGGGCCCAACAATGATCCCATAACCACCCGACGCATCGGCTGGTTTTACGACCAGTTCATCCATATGATCCAGGACATAGGCCCGCTGTTCCGGATCTGAGCAAAGGTAGGTCGGTACGTTTTGCAACAGGGGTTCTTCGCCCAAATAGTATCGGATGATTTCAGGTACGTACGCATAGAGCACTTTGTCATCCGCGACACCGCTCCCCGGCGCATTCGCGATGGCGACCTTGCCTGCCCGCCATGCTCGCATAAGACCGGGTACACCCAATACAGAGTCTGGATTTAGCGATTCCGGATCTAGAAACGTGTCATCAATGCGCCGATAGATCACATCTACACGACTAACACCCTCCACCGCTTTCATGTAAACACAGTCATCAGTATCTACGAATAAATCGGATCCTTGTACGAGCTCAGCGCCAACCTGCTGCGCTAGGTAGCTATGTTCAAAGTAGGCAGAGTTGTATATCCCTGGAGTCAATACAACAATAACAGGGTGATCAACCGGTCTTGGCGATAGCGCGTTCAACATATCAAGAAGATCAGACGCGTATTGACTGACCGGCAGGATTTGGTGATTACGAAATAGCTCAGGATATACCTGTTTCATGACAGACCGATTTTCAAGCATATAAGAGACCCCACTGGGTACTCGGAGGTTGTCTTCAAGGACAAACAATTTACCCGTGTGATCCCTCACAAGGTCAGATCCGCAAACATGAGCCCATGTGTCAAACGGCGGACGGACGCCGCAGGCTAGTTCGATAAAGTGAGGGCTTTCTGTGATCAGTTCTTCTGGGACGATCCCATCGCTGATAACCAACTGCTCATTATAGACATCATTCAGAAATAGGTTGAGTGCTTTCAGGCGCTGCTTCAGGCCCCTTTCGGTGTGAAGCCATTCTGATGCACGCATCACTCTTGGCACTAAATCCAAGGGCCACGATCGATCTATATTCATCGAATCAGAGTAAACCAAGAAGGATATGCCTTGGCTTTTGATGGCAGCCTCTAGGGCGGTTCTTTTTTCAGATAGCACTTCTGGGGAGAGGTCTTGCAAAAAGTTCAGTAAACTATCCGCACCGGGCCTCGCTCGACCGTCCGCTTTTATTAGCTCGTCGAAAAATTGTCCGGCCGCAATTTCAGAGGTGACTTGGATCACAGTCCATTTGTCCAAATATTGAATCTAGAGATAGTGTCCAGTTTCATCCGGACCGACGCAAGGAAAAGAGGGACCAATGTTAGCAATTTTATCGCCTGCCAAATCACTGAATACCAATCTGAGTATCAGTTATTCGAATACGAGCACTCCACAGTTCCTCGAACAAGCGACGAAACTTGCGGAAATGATGCGAAGGTTAAGCCCACCAGAGCTAGCGAGTCTCATGAAGTTATCGGACAAGCTATCAGCTCTTAACGCCGCGCGGTTCGAGGAGTGGAAACCGAATCACGACGTGAATGGTTTATTACCGGCGATCTTCGCATTTGACGGTGACGTCTACCGAGGCCTTGACGCACAGACACTCGACGCCCGAGCACTCACCAGGCTCGCGGACCGCGTGAGAATACTATCGGGTCTTTATGGGCTGTTAAGGCCTTTTGATGCGTTACGTCCCTACCGACTTGAGATGGGAACAAAGCTGAAAGGCAAAACCATTCAATCACTGCCCGATTTCTGGAAGGCAAATGTGACCAACGCACTAAACGACCTCCTTGTCGGGGGTCCTCTTATCAATCTAGCTAGTAACGAGTATTCCGCTGCGGTAGACCTGAAATCAATAGAGGCTCCAGTGATCTCACCTGTCTTTAAAGACCTAAAGAATGGGGACTATAAGATTATAAGTTTTTACGCTAAGAGGGCGCGCGGTTTAATGGCGCGATTCATTGTTGAAACAGATGCTAGGTCAGCTGATGATCTTTGCGGTTTTGACTATGGTGGCTACAAATTCGCTCCGGCATTTTCAAGGCCAGATACGCCATGCTTTATCCGAGATCCGGAGGCGCGTTGAGAACAATCTCCCCAGACTCGATCATCGCGCCCTGGCTTGAGACCATACATCCAAACCGGTTGTGGGTCATCGGCACCAGTTCCCCTTCTGTGGTTAGTGACTATAAAATCCATACCGCCAGCCAAGTGGCTGTTCTCGATCCCGCTGAGATTTGCTCAAGTCATGAAATACCGAAAGCAGCCCTAATCGCCCGACCCTTGACAACGCAAAAAGACCTGTTGGTCGCGGGACAGCTTCGCAACCTACTGATCGCGGATATTCTATGCTTCGTGAGCGGGGAGCTGGCCCCGGAGTCACTTTACGCTTTGGCTTTCAAACGCGGTGAGGAGTGCCAAGAAAAAAGATTTTCACTGTCCAGTTTTCATTACTCCCTCGCCAGCTACAACCATGTCCGCGTGTGGAATAACCCAAAGTATTGGGCGAATCCTGAAAACTGGAACAGGTATTGGTGGTGATATGCGAGTGATCGCTGTGGTGCTAATGCTCTTCTCAACACTTGCGAGCGCCACAATTGAAGCTCCGAGTTTGAGTGATCGGGACTATCGATATCTGGAACTCCCGAATGCGCTTAAAGTTCTCTTGATATCGGACCCAACCACTGACAAAGCCGCGGCCTCAATGGACGTCTATACTGGAACAAATAACGATCCGGAAGATTTCCCCGGCCTCGCGCACTTCCTAGAGCACATGCTATTTCTTGGTACAGACAAATTTCCTGATGCCGGGGACTACCAACAGTTTATCTCGAACCAAGCGGGCTCCCACAATGCATTTACGGCGCCCGAGCACACCAACTACTTTTTCTCTCTGAACCCAAAAGCTCTGTCGCCTGCCCTTGACAGGTTCAGTCGTTTCTTTATTGCTCCAACGTTTAACCCAGACTACGTTAATCGAGAGATAAATGCTGTGCATGCGGAGTACCAATCTAAATTACGTGATCCAGCGCGCCTCAGTTTTGAGGCGACCAAACAGGGGTTGAATCCTAAGCATCCGTTCACCCGGTTCGGTGCCGGTAACCTTGACACATTGAAAAAACCGGGGCTACTCGAAGCTCTGAGAGCATTTTATGAAAATGAGTATTCCGCTAACCGCATGGCTCTGGTGGTTCTGGGCGAAGAATCACTCGATGATCTCGAAACGAGCGTACGTGAACGGTTTGCGGATGTTCCGAACCGTGCTCTTCCTAGTGGTGCGGTAAATACACCATTGTTCGATCAGAAACGGTTACCCTTCGTCGTGCAATCGCGACCGATAACCGAATCAAGACAACTGACAATGTTATTCCCTGTCCCTGATACAGACGCATTTGCAGGATCCGCCACCCTTCGCTTAATCGGACACCTGATTGGCCATGAGGGAGAAACGAGCCTATTGACCTACCTCAAAGAAGCAGGATACGCCAACGGTCTCGTGGCCGGGGAAAGTATCGCTATGGCTGAGAGTCGCTCATTTTCGATTAGCGTCAGCCTGACACCGAAGGGCTTCGCTAACCGGGATCATATTGTCGAGGAAATCTTCAAAACCATTCGACTCATCGAAAAACACGGAATAGAACAATGGCAATTCGACGAATTAAAGACGATCGCTGAGGCTAACTTTAGGTTTGAAGAGGAATCCGATCCGCAGTCGTTGGTCACTTATCTCTCTCAGAAGTTGCATCGGGTCCCCCCCCATGAATTATTCACACGCGGCAGGTTGCTCAATCGATATAAACCCGAGTTAGTGAGGGACATCCTGACCTGGTTGACCCCTGAACATATGCTCTTGCGAGTTACTTCTCCCGAGGTCAAACCAAGTGAGACCACTCGATACTTCCCAACCCCTATCAAGCGATTCTCTCTCGAAAAACACCGTCTAACTCAATTTCAGACTGCCCGGTCGGAGCCCTCGTCAGTGGTGAAACTTCCAAGACCAAATCTATTCATAAATGATCCCGGCATGCCGCTCCCTGCTGTCCGTAAGGCAACGATCGAGACTCAGCCTCATCCACTTTTTATTGGAAACGGCGCGATCGGTTATGTCCTGACCGAGAACCGATACGGCCAGCCCCGGAGTGACCTTTTCATCCGCCTGAGGACACCTCTGGCCTCCTACTCGCCGGAGGCAACGATCATGGGTGATTTGCTTGCAGACGCCATCAACGAGCACCTGAATAGCGTGAGCTACGACGCGGCATTGGCAGGAGCGGGGTTCGTTGCGCGAGCATCACAATCTGGTATCTCGCTTGAATTTTCAGGTTTTCACAACTCACTGACCCCTCTTGTAGATCGTGTTCTTAATGCACTACCAATCCCATTGATCGATGAGGCAACCTGGACTCGACTATACCAACTGAAATCACAGAGCCTTTCGCGTGTTCAGGCTCAACGGCCGTCTAGCCGTCTGTTTGACGAGATGACGTCCGAACTGATGCCTCTTGCTTACGCACAGACAGAACTTAACGAGGTCTTGGAGAGCATCGACAGGGTGACTTTCCACGAGTACCAAAAAGCATTCTTTTCGGGTTTTAAAACGGAAGTGTTTTTGCATGGCCCAGTTTCAAGGACTGATGGCGAGTCACTGATATTAGACTGGGTTGGTCGATTGCCGCTGGACGAGAACACACCCGACGTCGAAATCACTACCGGTTTCTGGCCAAGAGAGCGGTCCAGAAGCTATGAGTGGGAGCATCCAGACCAGGCCGCAGTATTGTTGTACGTGGATCCGAATACGGACCCGGGATCCCGAATACTCAATCAGCTGGCCGGTAATTTAATAGAGGCTCCGTTTTACACACGCCTTCGGACAGAAAAACAACTGGGCTATATAACGTTCGCTTCTGCGTTTCCTTTATTTAACACCCCCATTCTGGCCGGCGCAGTCCAGTCCCCTACGGTTGACCCAGATGACTTGGCTCTGGCTATCGAGACCGAGTTTCGGGGATTTGCAGATATGGTTGAATCCATGACGCTAGAGCAGTTTGAGAGCCAACGGTTAAGTCTACTTGACCGAGTCATGAACCCACCATCAACGCAGACGGAATTATCCAACGCTATCTGGAGTGCTATCGGGTTAAGGAGACCATTTAACGATCGGATGATGCAGGCTCAGACACTGGGAGCGCTCACAAAAGACCAGTTTATCGCCTACCTCAGACAGCGTATCCGAGATCCAATAGTCTTAAAAGCGTATCGTGCAGGTAGCTCATAGCCGTTAAAACTAATTAACGCTAATTACCAAACTGGCCTTTTCGATGCTAAACACTCCNANGCNAAATTTAGNACTATTCCGCTCCGTNNCNATCAAGATCANACAGGAGGCTGGTGATCTANCCAGANCGTAAATCGTTGCAACTGCTCNGTTTGATGGGGCTCGAGATCGCCTCGCTGACTGAGCTCAAGTAGTTCNTCTTCGATCCGCTTTACGGANGTNTTGAGACTNCCAACTCCCGTCAATTTTTCCCTTCGTGTCTTTTGCCAACGTCGCCATTCCGCCTGAGTAAGCGAGTGTGANAAATTTCNCGCGCGGTATCGGAACAAGAGTTCTCCGTATCTGGGATCATCAAANACAGGGTCAATCTGTCCTAGCGCTTCAGGATTCATGAGCGGTAANCCGGCTAACAGATCCTTNTCAGCGGCCGATAGAAAGCGGCCCGTATACAATGCAAAATCGACATCNTCTGGCATCNACTGTGGTTCNTCTCGNANAACCGNGAGNGCTAGTTGGTANAACTGNTTNAATGCTGGTGAATCCTGGATATGGTGCCANATATCCAGGTGCCGATTTTGTGTGGNTTCATCGCGACCNAATGCNTGAAGNCTAGCCNTCACCTCGGGTTCCAATGNGGCCCGACGAAACAGCATGGGTTGTGAATTAATACGGACCGTATNNAACCCAAGCTCTCCTGCTTGCCTCNTCAAATCGANAGCCGAGCGCTCCNTGGANTCAACNAGTGCAATTAATCCGTTCATNACCNTTTCCGGCTCATTTCTGAGATCAAACGCAACATAGTCATTTGAACGCTCAGACAATCGGAATGGNATCCAAAGATCACGCGTAAATCCTTGCTCCCANCCCGCATAAGGCGTGACCTCCAAGAGGCCCTCGCTACGTCCATCTGCCCGAATNTGGTCNGTCACAAAATGCTTATCGATTCGTTTNAGACACGAGGAGAAGAAATCAGCATCATANTGCGCGANCTGGCGCGCGAGTCTCGCGGTTACCGCCACNTCTGCAGACGCGTCGTGCGCCCTCTTCAGATCCCGATCTAGCTGATTNAGNGGACCAATACGGTCAAGCTTAAAGCGAGGCCGCCCGTCTTGGTCTTCNGGCCANCGTATCGCNTGGGGAGCTAGTACAAAATAACTTAAAACGACAGGGTAAAGATCGAANCGAGCGCGACCATCCGCGTACTGCCAAGCNTAGGGGTCNCGCAATGATCGGTAGAAGATGTGTTGTGTAAATCTGTCATCAAAAGCGCGCGAGTTGTATCCGGCGACCACTGTCTTTGGCTCTATCAACTCGTCAAGATGATTCGCTAGCTCGGCTTCGGAAATACCGTCACGTTGATGGACCTCCGGAAGGATCTGATGGACTAACATCGCCCCCGGAGACGGAAGNACATCNTCNGGNAATCGTACCAGTAANGACTGGGAATCNTCATGTGGTTCCATCCCAGGATCGGTGACCTGCCAACCCAATTGGACCGGTCGGTCCGCGGCTATGTCCCTGCCCGAGGTTTCATAGTCGTACCAAAGAATCTGCACTNTAATTCTCGGGTAACGTCACGTTCAACTCCAACACAGATGCGTCGCCCTCGCGATCTACNCGGATTGAGACCTGATCATCGCGNACCGCNACATATTTTTTTACTACNTCTAGAATTTCNCGTTGNAAGTCAGGCANGAAGTNGGGNCCCANNCGATTCTGACGTTCGTGGGAAATNAATATTTGTANNCGCTCNCTGGCAGCNGCGGCCGACGATTTATTTTTCCTNCCAAATAGTCCNAATATCGGCATTAATCACCCCCACTAAGAATTCGACTCAACAAACCCTGCTTTTTGGGTGTCACGAATCGAAGAGGACGATCCTCACCAAGGAAACGCGCCACCGCGTCACTGTAGGCCATTCCCGCATCTGACTCGGCATCNAGAATAACTGGGAATCCAGTNTTAGAGGCCTTCAGGACCGCTTTAGACTCAGGAANCACACCNATGAGTTNCACAGCNAAAATGTCGCAGACATCTTCTTTGGAGAGCATCTCACCTTGATCGACACGCACGGGATCATATCTCGTAATCAACAGGTGCTCGTTTACCCTACCGCCCTCCTTAGCACGCTTTGACTTCGATTGCAGGATACCGAGGATACGGTCTGAGTCACGCACTGACGAAACTTCTGGATTCGTGACTATCACCGCATGATCAGCAAAATGAAGGGCCATCGTTGCGCCTCTTTCAATGCCAGCGGGCGAGTCACAAACAATATATTCAAAACCTATGTCAGATAATTGCTCGATCACCTGACCGACGCCATCCTCAGTTAATGCATCTTTATCTTTCGTCTGGCTGGCGGCTAAGATTGATAGCCTTTCTAGACGCTTATCCTGAATCAGTGCCTGATTTAAACTCGCCTCACCAGAGATTACGCTCACGAAATCGAAAACAACTCGGCGCTCGACTCCCATAACAAGGTCGAGATTTCGAAGCCCAACATCGAAATCAATTACCACAGTCCGATGTCCTGCTTGAGCCAGACCAGCCGCGATTGCCGCAGATGATGTAGTTTTCCCAACCCCGCCTTTACCTGAAGTCACGGTGACAACGATAGCCAACTTTTTTCCCCTTTATCCCATAGAAGTAAACGTCAATGTTTGTGCATTTGTATCTAATCTCACCCGCACTCTAGCAGACCAAAGATTGCTAGGTATCTGTTCGGCCCCGCAATAAGTACCCCCAATTGAAACTAGTTCAGGCTCGAACATAACGCAAAATATCTCGGTACCGGTGTGACCACTGACACCGGCGGCGACACGACCACGTAGCCGTCCGTATACATGAACATGTCCATCTGCCATGATCTCGGCGCCCTCACTCACCTGACCAATCACCACCAAATCACGGTCTTTGGCGTAAATCTGTACACCCGACCGAACAGGGCCCTCGACCACCAAAGCCGTTTCTCGTGCCGCTTCCTCTGGTAACTGACGANGCCNAANTTCTGACTGTANACCGCNGGTATTGGACGATAACCAAGACAATCCCAACNTCGCGGCGGCAANGCGATGNNGAGNGTCTCCGGTNAACCCAATCAACCCAACCCCTAATCGATCCAAGGTATCAACNGCGTGCCGAATATCCTCGATCCGATGCTCANCNGACGGCCTCAAAACAATNGCGATTTCCTGCATCAGTGAAGGTGCGATCTCACACTGCCCTCTNAGCCAATTCTCTAGAGGGTCGCTATCTTTTGGCCATTCGAGTGTCATCACNCTGTAACGATCCAAACGAATTTGAGGTCCCGGCATCACTTATTCACCACGTAGAAAAAATAGTTCATCTTGTTTAAGGGTCACTTGACGAAACAACCGCCGATCTTTAAAGTACGCGGCTCGATTGCGGGGTGGAGCAGCCTGGTAGCTCGTCGGGCTCATAACCCGAAGGTCAGAGGTTCAAATCCTCTCCCCGCTACCAATTCCCATCGTAATTTTCTCGTCAATCTGCTTGACCAACTCNACCAGACGGGGATCAACGTTCTTCCCCGCACCAGCCAGCATCTCAATGTACGGATAAATAGAGCACGTTTCCGGTAGATCATCGCCCTGTTCGAGGAGCTCTCGCATTCGCCCCAAAAAAATGAACTGTAACCACTGTTCAATTTCGAGTGTGTCGTAGCAAAAGGGAAGAGTGCTGGACAATGATTCGGCGTCGGGCCGGTTGTCCGACCATAAGCCCAACTCCCTAAGCCCGAGCTCAAGCGAATTTAGGGCGTCTATGATTTCAGCAGTCTGTCGACAGATCACCGCTGGGCCTCAGTCTACGAGTAAACCGTATTGAAGTCGTCAAAGTGAGCCTCACAACTAAAATATATCCGATCCATTTTCACTGCTTCGACGACAGTGCTAGATTCACCCTGCCATCAAGATCAATAATCCGCTGTGTCAATTGTTTCCGACTTGCATCCACGGCTTCAATAATCTGCTGTTGCTGGGATACTTGCTGCGAGAGGCGATCCATCTCCTCAGATAAAACCTCTAGTCCTAGGGATGCATTTCCTAGGGATGCATTGCTCGCGCTCGCGAGTTGTGTAAGTTGTTCGTTAATACCCTCAACAACAACTTGTATGTCTTTGACATTTAACTCACTCGCCACTCGTTCTGTATCGACCTGCTTTAACTGCGCCTCGAGACCCGTTAATACTTGTTTGACGGCTCGTACTTCTTCATTCAAGGCGGTTATGGCTTGTCGGGTACCGGTTAAGGCATCCACCCGCGTTCTTTCCATGTTGATTTGTTCGCCCAAGAGAGCGACTGACTCGTCAAGGCTGGCCTTTAATGTTTTCGATTTGGTTTCCGATGCATCAATTAAGCNCTCGATCGTCTGCGCTTGCTTAGTTACATTCGCTCCAGTCTCGGTGGCTCGTTGCTTTAACATATCTAACTGCGTAGCCAGAGCGCTCAAGTCGGACCTGATGTCAGACTGTAATCGGGACTCCACAGACTGCACCATCTTCCGCATCTGCGCGTCCGACTGAGCGAGTTCGCCAATCCCCTGTGTTTGTGCCTTGTTTAATCGTTGTATCGTTGCCTCAAGCTCTTTGGCCTGAGTTTCTGCTTTTGTTAACGCGGCTTGATAACGGCCAGCCTCCTCCAGACCAAAAAACGCTGTACCAAAAGACACGCACAAACTCGCCAAGACAAATAACCATAACAACCAACTAGAGCCGGATTTTGAGGTATTTTCATACCTGACCGGCCTATGTGAGGCGGNCTTAGATTGATCCCTAACTGGTTCCTTTGGCAAACCGACAGAGACAGAGGTAGTCAAATCGTCATTAAATTTAGGTTCTTTACGCGTCATACACTCGCCTCTTTGAGAGTGGAGTGTACCGAATCCTTCAACAAAACGAACCCACTACTAACGAAAAGATTGATTTGTTAGAGGTAGACCCCACATTTTTTCCTATCAAAACACTCTGGAGGTCACCATGGCATTTGAACTGCCCAATCTGCCTTATGCGAAAAATGCACTGGCACCACACATTTCAGAAGAGACGCTCGAGTTCCATCACGGTAAACATCACAAAACCTACGTAGATAACCTTAACAATCTCGTTCCAGGAACTGAGTACGAGGGNAAANCNNTAGAAGAGATCATTAAAGCGTCCACAGGNGGGATNTTTAATAATGCNGCCCAGGTCTGGAACCACACTTTTTATTGGAATTGCCTTTCGCCGGATGGAGGTGGCGAACCGAAGGGAGATCTCGCTGATGCAATAAACGACACGTTTGGGTCATTCGAGAATTTTAGAGAGGAATTCACAAAAACATCCGTCACAACATTTGGGTCAGGATGGGGCTGGCTTGTTAAGACGCCCGAGGGAAAGCTAGAGCTCGCATCAACCACAGGGGCTGGTAATCCGATGACGGATGGCAAGGCACCGCTGTTGACATGCGATGTTTGGGAACACGCGTATTACGTCGATTATCGCAACGCCCGTCCGGCATATCTCAAAGCGTTTTGGGAACTGGTCAACTGGGATTTTGTAGGAGAGCAATTCACGAACGCGTAGTCTAAAGGAAAAAAACCCGCTGCGGCGGGTTTTTAT
>PAWX01000010.1 GCA_002714245.1 Gammaproteobacteria bacterium
TTGTTAGTTATCTTAGAAACCGACGAGGGTATCGAGGGATTTGGCCTCGCTACTAGCTACACGGATATTGGTCCGCTAGTAGATGCGTTAACGACCGGGCTGACAGATTTCATAATTGGCGCCGATCCATTGTCGCCCGAGCAAATCTATAACGATATTTTTTCAACGAGTTGGAAGCGTATCTCGTTTGAACGAGGGTGGTCGCGTGAGGCGCTTGTTAGATTGTCCGCGGCGGTTGATATCGCGTGCTGGGATATTATCGGTAAGAAAGCAAATTTGCCGTTGTACCGACTAATGGGCGGCTGGTGTCACGAAGTCCCATATTACGTGACTTGTGCGTATTATCAGGACGGGAAAGACCTCAGCGCGCTTCGCGATGAAATGGAGCGGCTGAGGTCTCAGGGGCACACAAGATTTAAGGCCAAAATAGGAGGCCTCAGCCTCGAAAGCGATATCGAGCGGTTGGAAACGATCCGAGATGTGATCGGGTTCGATGCCGATCTTATGGTGGACGTTAACCGGGCATGGGACCTTAAAACAGCGGTTCGTGCGATAGAGTTGCTGGCACCCTTAAAGCCCCGATGGTTGGAGGAGCCACTGCGTTGGACGGACGATCGTTATGAGACAACATTGCTCGCTCAGAAGACACATATACCAATCTCTGGTGGGGAGAGCGAGATTACGCTCGAGGGCTGCCGGGCGTTTTTAGATCAGAGGGCGATCAGTATTTTACAGTTTGACGTGACGATGTTTGGGGGAATTACAGGGGGACGAAAACTGGCCGCGCTGTGCGAACTGAACCATGTAGATGTGGTCCCACACCACGATCCTTTTATTCACGCGCAGATAGTAGCCTCAACGCCCGCTGGCTTGATGGTCGAGTCGTTCCCTGACCCGTCGAGGGATCCGCTGCAGGCTGAATTATTTCTCAATCCGTTGATCCATAAAGATGGGATGCTGATCTTGAATCAAGACCCAGGTCTAGGCTTAACCCTATCGCCTGACGCCATTAAAAAGTTCGGTAAGCCGATTTCTGTTGCGTAAAGATTTTTTGTTATCCCTGGATTGCGTCCAAACAGCTCATGCGTGGTTGTCTTGACAGCTTCTGTCATTGTGCCCACATGAACGAACAGCCTAAGAGGCCCTGAATTCACAGAAGTTTTTCATCCTTACGGCAGCTGTAGTGAAGGCTTTTGCCCAACATCCCATTCATAGGCTTGTCGGTGCTTACAAAACCAGTGGTCAGTCTGCCGTTCAATCTGTCAAACAAGAAGGATTCAGTCGAAATAGAACTGTTTTCTGAACGCTCATTATACTGCACGATTTTTGACCATACGATGAATCGATCGGATATAAATCCAATAGGTTCGATTTCTTTAACGCCCCCAAAACTAGCTTGTTTAAGTTCTAGATCAAGTGACAAGGGAATCGGCCTCTGAGCTTCGTCGAGGTCGCACAGAAGACGAATCGGTTGAGCGTGGCACATGGTTGTAAGCAACATAAAAATGGCTGGAATTCCGCATTTCATAGTGTTGGCCCTCGCTCAATTACTCTCTAGGACAATTATGCAAAAAGAGGCTGGCATTCTCGACCTGATCCAGTCTAAGTCGAGTTCGCTAGAAGTTGCTTAGCCATCCGGTCGATAACGTACTGCTTCGCAACGCGCCCCCCCCGACCACCCCGGCTGATCGCAAAACGATTTGCCTCAACTGCCATTTGCTCTGTGAATGCTGGGAGATCTAGGTCGCGCCCAAGCTCGGCATACCAGTACCTAACGATTGCAATGTAAGTATCTTGGGGGAAAGGATAAAACGATAGCCAAAGTCCGAAACGATCTGCTAATGAGACTCGTTCTTCAATTGCGTCACCTTGGTGGATCTCGCCATTGACTATGGTCGCATGTTGATTATCGCTCATGGGCTCGGAGACCAGATGACGACGGTTGCTGGTGCAGACAACTAAAATATTGGTACCAAACTCTTCGAGAGTTCCATCAAGCACTGGTTTTAGTCCCGAGTACTGGCGTTCTCCGTCCTCGAACGTGAGATCGTCACAATAAATCAAAAACTGGAACCTCTCAGAGCGCACGTTTTCGACAATGGCTGGCAAGTCTCGCAAATGACTTTTCTCAACTTCTACAATCCGGAGACCACGATCGTGGTAAGCCGTGAGCGCAGCGCGCACCATAGATGATTTGCCTGTCCCTCTGGCGCCCCAGAGTAATGTCGCATTAGCAGGCAAACCTTTCAAAAATAATTCAACATTGGCTTTGAACTGACTTGCCTGTTGATCGACGCCAATTAGCCCCTCAAATGTCTGATCGAGTCTAGGGTGCAGTGCGCGTAAATGCCCCATGTTAGGGCGGTCATGAATCCATCGTGCACAGAGGGTCTGATTCCAGTCGATTTCCGGCACGGAGTTCGGCAGAGTTTCAAGAAAGCGACTCGCGAGCTCTAGTAGTGTGGTACGCAGCGTAGACATTATAGGTTCTTACAAAATCCTTGTTTTTCAGTGTAACCGGGGTCACATTCCTCGGGAACCGAGGAGTGAAGAATGATCGATCTGTATTACTGGCCTGCGCCAAACGGCCACAAGATAGCAATGATGCTCGAAGAATGTGACCTCGACTACAATATTCATACCGTTAATATTACCGCAGGTGACCAGTTTCGACCCGATTTTCTCAAGTTATCTCCCAACAATCGGATACCCGCTATAGTTGATCACGATCCCGTTGGCGGTGGACCACCGATAAACCTTTTTGAGTCCGGTGCCATTTTACTGTACCTCGCGGAGAAGACTGGTCGCTTTTTTCCGACAGACCTACGCGAACGCTACTGCGCTATGAAGTGGCTCATGTGGCAGATGGGGGGGCTTGGGCCAATGGCCGGACAAAATCATCACTTCGGTCGATTTGCGCCTGAAAAAATTCCTTACGCGATTGATCGATACCGCCGGGAAACAGTCCGCCTGTATGGTGTGCTAGATGGGGCGCTTGCCGAAAAAAAGTTTATTGCTGGGGACTTTTGTATCGCTGATATTGCTTGCTATCCATGGATCGCTAGATACGAATGGCAAGAAATGGATCTCAATGACTACGCGAATATCAAACGTTGGTTTGACTCTATTGCGGCCAGACCCGCGACTCAAATTGCATACGCAATGGGTGAGTCAGTGAGAAATATCTGATCTTGACAAAGGTAATAGGCACCGACGCCCGTTTGGTAATAGACGGTAGAGCGAGCCATCAGATTGAGATTTGAGGGGTAGAAATGTTTCGATGGATCTTTGCGGTAACACTACCCATTTCTGTAGCTCTAGCAGCGCAGGAGAAGACCGCATTGGAACGAGGTGAGTATGGTCCTTTGGACAAGGCACCGGACTCAGCGCTTTATGATCTACCGGTGAAAGTAAGCGATCATGTTTATAGTGCCATTGGAGCGACACAACCACCTACCTACGAGAATGCCGGTCACAATAATAATTTATCATTTGTGATTGGTTCAGAATCAGTACTAGTGGTCAACGGTGGCGCCAATAATGCTCTCGCTCGCGCCCTGCATGTTGAAATAAAAAAGGTGACCGACCTTCCTGTGAGATATGTCATAAGTGAAAACGGTCAGGGACACGCTATGCTCGGCAATCATTATTGGAAGTCTCAAGACGCTGTGTTAATCGGCCACGTTGATGCACAACATGAGATCGATGAAGAAGGATTTGGCGTACTGAGCCGCATGCGTGAGTATGCCCAAGAATTGGCGCAAGATACTACCCTCGTGAATTTTGATATCACATTTGAAGATCAGTACATCGTGGAACTCGGTGATTTAAAGGCTATTGCTAAAACCTATGGATCTGCCCATTCTCCGGGGGATGTAACTGTATTGGTTCCCAAAGATCGAGTAGGTTTGGCGGGAGATATGGCATTTCATATCCGAATGCCGCCGATTTTTGGTGATACTGACACCGCTCTCTGGATTGACAGCTTTGATCGGTTTGTAGACGAGGTCGCCGATTGGATTATTGTACCGGGGCATGGTGGGGTGACTGATGTAGAGACTGTGACGGCAGGAACAAAGGACTATCTACTCTTCCTGCGCGCAAAAGTTCAGGAAATTTTGGAAGCGGGTGGGTCACTGGATGATGCTTACAAAATTGATCAAAGTCGTTACCAGCATTGGCATACCTACGAGGAGCTAGCCGCCAGAAATGCGGGCCGCGTGTTTGAACGGATGGAGTTTGAATAATATTCAGGGGCTCAGGAAATGGGTGATCAATGTTTTCAGCGTAGTGTCACTTGGTTCACCAAAATACTTTTGCGCCCGGCCATCCAGAACCAACAACATATCTTCAAGTTCGTTTCCACTTTGGCGCACAAAATCAAACGACTGAATGTCAGTCTCGGTGTATCGTTTAGGTCCCAAAATCACACACAGTTTTGATTCTATTTTGGATAGCGTCTTTCGAATTCTGAAGCCATTGACGAAAACCCCTTCGTTACGGTGACCATGGGTTTCAGTTTGTGTTGACGGTGTGATCGCTGAAAAGCTTATAGGACGTCCGAGTTCCAGTTGCATGGCTCCGAGTGAAAAATCATTTACTCCCAGCGTGAAATTAGCCTCACCGGCGAGAAAAATTACCCAGCTCTTAACTGATGATCGGATCAAGTTGGCATCCCAAGTGGTCAGTACCGGTGCATCCTTGTAGGACATTTCAAGCTTTTCACTTATGGCATCGGTGACTGCATCGAACTGTTTTCCAAGGAATTTTTTTCGATCGTCAGGCCTCAGTTCTTTAGCGTGTGCCTCAACTTGGGCACGTAGCAGACGCTCACTATGTTTGTGAAGAACAGGAACCAGGAGTGAATTAGACGGATGCATCGCTATAATCTTGAGTGTAAACGCGAAAGGATAGCAGTTTGAACGAACTCCCCGATAGTCTGCCGAGCAATTTGATTTCAGTTTTGGCCTCGCCGTCCCACCCCGGAAACATTGGTGCAGTTGCCCGGTCTTTGAAGACGATGGGCTTATCGTCTTGTCGACTTGTTAGTCCGGACGACTATCCCTCGCCAATCGCATCAGCACGAGCGTCTGGTGCGTTAGACATCCTTAATAATGCCTCACTTTATGAAACCTTTGACGAAGCAATAGCCGATTGTCGAATCGTCGCAGGTACCTCGGCACGATTACGTTCTCTAACCTACCCACATGTGACGCCCCGTCAAATTGCTCCACTCTTGGTAGAGGAAGCCGAAAAAGGTCGCGTTGCAATCTGCTATGGCCGTGAGGAGTGTGGGCTCCTGAACGAACAACTTGCACGTTGTCACTACCATATCGAGATCCCAGCTAATCCCGCGTATTCGAGTTTGAATCTCGGTTCTGCGGTGCAAGTAGTGTCTTACGAACTCAGACAAGCTTTTTTGCAACGACAGGGGCGTTTGGGGATCGAGTGTAAAGAAGCGTGGCCACCAACTTACGATCTTGAGAGGTTTGGATGTGAAGCTTGGGATGAAGAACCTGCAACCTCTCGCGAGGTCGACGGATTGATCAATCATTTTGAGCGCGCGACCCGCCACAGCGGTTTCCTTGATCCAAAAAATCCGATGCTTGGGATGGCACGATTACGCCGTCTGTTCAATCGTGCACGTGTGGATCGTGTTGAGATCAATATCCTACGAGGAATTTTGAATAGTATTGAAAAGATGGATCCGCCCACCAATCAAAGGTTTATCGAAGAAAACTATAGAACAGACGGTGGAGAGCGGGATGATGTTTAGTGGAATGCGAGAGGATGTGCGCGCGGTTTTTGACCGTGACCCAGCTGCTCGGCATTGGCTCGAAGTCGTTACTACAAGTCCTGGGCTTCATGCAATCTGGATTCACCGTCTGGCGCATGGTTTGTGGTGCTGGCGACTAAAGTGGGTAGCTCGTCTGATTGCGCAAACTGGGCGTTTTTTGACGGGCATAGAAATCCATCCTGGGGCGCGTATTGGTCGCCGTTTCTTTATTGATCATGGTATGGGCGTTGTAATTGGTGAGACCGCAGAAATCGGTGACGACTGCACCATGTACCACGGTGTCACTCTTGGCGGTACCACTTGGAATCCAGGTAAGCGTCACCCTACGCTGAGAGATCGGGTCGTAGTTGGTGCTGGAGCAAAAGTGCTTGGACCGATTGAGATTGGTGAAGGAGCGCGTATTGGCTCAAACGCGGTGGTTACGAGGCCTGTTCCAGCCGAAGCTACGGCGATGGGTATTCCTGCTCGGTTCGTTACAAAGGGATATGCAGATCCTGAGTTCGAGGTCGAGAAACGCCGCCGAGATATGCAAGAAAAGGCTGGTTTCGACCTTTATGCGCTTGGTGATGATGTCCCCGATCCATTAGTTCGATCTATTCACGCGATACTCGATCAATTGCACCGTGTCGACCAGAAGATGCATACAATGGGGGAGCATCTTGGCGAGGTGAATCCGAAATATTCTGACGAAGACTTGCCAGTACTGAATGAAAAAGAATTAATGGGTGGATTTGTTTCCCTGGACAGTTCTTTGGATAAATCAGAATGAGAACAGCATACTTCGATAATGCTTCGACAACCCCCGTCGATACGCGTGTGATCGACAAGATGCAATCATGCCTGAGTGCTGACGGGACGTTCGGAAATCCGGCGTCTACGACCCATAGCTTTGGTTGGATGGCCTCCGAGGAGGTGGAATGGTCCCGAGAGACGGTCGCAGACTGCATTGGCGCTGACCCGCGGGAAATCGTCTGGACTAGCGGGGCGACAGAGTCTGATAATTTGGCGATTCGCGGTACCGTGGAGGCGATGCGAGCGTCCACCGGCCGGACAAAGATCATTACCATGGAGTCTGAACATAAGGCCGTGATCGATACCTGCTCCCATCTCGACGGTATGGATGTCGTAGTTTTAAAGCCGAAACGTAGTGGTCTGTTGTGTCTGGATACCCTAGCGGAGGTGTTGGACGAGAACACGTTACTCGTGTCCATCATGCTTGTGAATAACGAGACAGGTGTTGTTCAGCCGATCCAAACGATTACGCAGTTGGCTCACGAGATTGGTACCTTAGTACATTCGGATCTGGCGCAAGCGGTGGGTAAGCTACCATGGACTGTCGACCAACTGGCAATTGATTTGGGATCACTATCTGCGCACAAGGTTCACGGACCCAAAGGAATTGGCGCTCTCTACGTAAGGCGTGGCCGATGCCAAGTCGCTGAGCAACAACATGGCGGGAAGCACGAGCGGGGGATGCGTTCCGGGACTCTGCCGGCACACCAAATTGTTGGGATGGCGGAGGCCTACAGGTTGGCGAGTCAAGAAACGTACTCCGAAATCCAGCGTCTGGATCGAATTCGTGACCAAATTGAGGCGACGCTGGGAGATCTAGGTGATATCCAAATCAATGGTACGCGCGGTGTTCCTCATATTTTGAATTTCACCGTTGACGGCGTAGACGCGGAGCGTTTGATGGCAGCAATGCCACAGATCGCTGTTTCAACAGGTAGCGCTTGTAATTCTGCGACAATAGAGCCGTCCCATGTCCTGCAGGCCATGGGACTTTCGCGCCAACAAGGTTTATCATCTATCCGTGTCAGTACCGGACGTATGACGACGGAGGACGACGTAACGATGCTTTTGGATTCTTTGAGACATGCAATCTCGCAATTAAGGAGCGCAGCATGAACCTAGTGGTTACACCTGAGGCCGTTGATCATTTGAGGGGTGCGCTAAAGCGTAACAGTGAAGCTTCAGCAATTCGTCTTGGAGTGAAAACCTCGGGCTGTTCTGGTTATGCCTACGTCATCGATTATGCAGAACAACCTACGGAGGCCGATCGTCAGATTGAGGTCGATGGTTTGAAAATATTGATCGACCCAATTTCCGAACCACTTCTCGCTGGTACGACGGTAGATCTCAAAATTGAGGGCGTAAATCGTACACTGTACTTCCATAATCCGAATGTGGTCAGCGAGTGTGGTTGCGGAGAGAGCTTTGCGGTTGGGGCCTCTGTTCCTCTATAATTTGGCCCCGGAATATTCCGAACCAAGTATTTGAAGGAGAAGCCGTAGTGGCAATCGAACGCACTCTATCCATTATCAAGCCTGATGCCGTTGGTAAAAATAATATCGGTCAAATCGAAAGTCGTTTTGAGGCGGCGGGTCTAAAAATTGTCGCAATGAAAATGATCCACCTAGACGATGAGTTGGCCGGTGGTTTCTATGCCGAACACAAGGAACGTCCTTTTTACAAGGATCTTGTAGGTTTTATGACATCTGGACCCGTGGTTGTGCAGGTTCTGGAGGGCGATAACGCGATAGCTATGAACCGGGACCTGATGGGTGCCACTAACCCAAAAGAGGCGGCCGTGGGTTCAATTCGTGCAGACTTCGCAGAAAGCATCGACGCCAATGCTGTTCACGGTTCTGACAGTCCTGAAAGCGCGGCCCGCGAAGTTGCCTATTTCTTCCATGTATCAGAAATCTGTCCACGCTAAATGACGCAAAAACCAGTTGAGAAGGTCAATTTACTCGGGTTGACCCTTCCAAAAATGGAGGCATTCTTCATCTCAATTGGGGAGAAAAAGTTCCGTGGGGCTCAGATGGTAAAGTGGATCCATCAGCAGGGCATTACGGACTTCGAGCAGATGACCAATCTATCGAAAGCTCTGAGGGAAAAACTGAAAGAGATAGCAGAAGTACGTCCTCCACGGGTTACATTTGAAGGTGACTCGTCAGACGGGACGCGCAAATGGCTACTTGAAGTTGATGGCGGTTCAAAGGTGGAAACGGTGTATATCCCAGACGGTGATCGTGGGACCCTATGCGTTTCTTCGCAAGTAGGCTGTTCGCTTGACTGCAGTTTCTGTTCGACGGGTAAGCAGGGGTTTAACAAGAATCTGACTGTGGCGGAGATCATTGGACAGGTATTTGTTGCCGCTCGGTTCTTTGGACTGCCTGTGAAAGACTCTCAAAAAAGATCTGTCACTAATGTAGTGATGATGGGCATGGGAGAGCCGTTACTGAATTTTGATCATGTTGTTGATGCAATGAGTCTTATGCTCGAGGATCAGGCCTATGGCTTATCCAAGCGTCGGGTGACCTTATCTACATCCGGCGTGGTACCTAATTTGGACAAACTTGCTAGAGTCACGGAAGTTGCTTTAGCAGTCTCGTTACACGCCCCAAATGATTCGTTACGTAATCAGCTTGTTCCCATTAATAGGAAATACCCAATTCATATTCTATTTGACAGTATTCGAAATTATCTGGATGGACTCAGCGACAAGAGGCGAGTTACCTTTGAGTACACCATGCTGAAGGGCGTGAATGACTCCGATGAGCTGGCTCGGGAACTCTCAGAGCTTGCGAAGACCATTCGCTGCAAGATCAACTTGATTCCATTCAATCCATTTCCAGGCACGAGGTATGAGGTGAGCTCTCGGAATCGTATTTATGCATTCCAGCGTATTCTTTTGAATGATGGTCATGTGGTTACTGTCCGCAAAACGCGAGGTGACGACATCTATGCGGCCTGTGGACAATTGGCGGGCCAAGTCGCCGACAAGACAAAGCGCTCCTCCCGTTACATTCAGATTCAGGATGTAACGGAGCGCATACAAGATATACCGCGCTGACAAACTGTATAGGTATGCCGGTCAAATTTATCTGGGACGGGATACGAACTCGCTAGTAGTCGACGATGTTCTAATATTTTTGGTGATCGTTTGGCGAAAAAGTTAAGGCGAATCTGTATACCTGCGGTAGTTTCAATATTTTCTATCTAATATGGCTTCGATACGTTCGGATCTTTTGCAGGATAGACAGGAATTAAGTGCCTGAGTGGGACTGTGCACGACCAAAGTTTAAGATCTAGATACTGGATGACGTTTGGAAGGTTCTGATTTGCGCGATCTCTACAGGGCCTCAAGCTTGGGAAATGTAGCCCTAACGAATCCCGAAATAAATCGTCACTAGATTATTCTGCGTTGGGGCGCAATTGGAGGCCGGCATGATGAGATTTTGGTCCCCAACACTTCTGATGTATGATCCATGCAGGTCAAACTCAGATAAAACGTATGTCGACAGAGAAAATTGAACCAACTGTTAACCCAATGTCTGGCTTACCGGGGGCATTGTTACGTCAGGCGCGGGAAGATAAGGGGCTGACGATTGAAGAAATGTCGGCGATCTCTAACCTCACGAAACAGGTGATTCGCGGAATAGAGAGCGATGAGTACTCAGAACTCGCTGGTCTGAGCTTCGTGCGTGGTTATCTTAAGCTCTACGCTAAAAAGTTAGGTGTTGACGAAACTCTAGTACTTGAAACTTTTGATCGGTGGAAGGCCGAACAAATAGGTGGGCCTCGACAAGCTCAACCTTCAAACTCGAGACCTCAAGAAGCCTCATCGGGCCCGAGTCGGGTGGCTCTGATTGTGGCCGCGATGGCTTTAGCAGGCCTTATCGTGGCGGGTGTGGTCATTTCTTATCTGGAATCTAGTGAAGAGGAATTAGTAGTCACCGTTGCTGACGAACCACTCGCAAATATAGAAACAGTCGAATTAGAACCACGGACAGGCGAAACCGTCGCTCAGAGCGACGAAGTTATTGCCTCTGATTCAGCGGATACACCTGCGGGTACAGGGGGATATTCGGCCACTCAATCAGCCGAATCCGGGAACCAAGATCTCGGGTTGATAAGGCCTGAAGAAACCCAATCTGAGGAGTTAGCGATAGAGGTTTCATCGGAAGCGACGGAATCAGAAATGGCCATAGCGGAGCAGGAGCCGTCGGTTTCTGTGATAGAAAAACCAAGAGTTGAACCAAAACCTGAGCCCCAGAAAAGCTCAATACCAGTTAAGAAGCCGAAGGTTTTTGAGCGCTCTGACCAGATCGTTGAACAGGTGAGGGAAGAGGAAGAACCTGTTGTGGTCTCCTCCTCAAATGTAGTGTCCTCCTCGGTGAGTCCAGAGATACCTTCCGAGCCTGTGCTGGTCGCCCAAAATCTGAGCCAAGGCGGCGGGCGTGTAATTGCTGAGGCAACCGGTCTCGCGCCTCCGGACGATGGACTAAGAGTCCTGCCGCAGACCGTGACGCCCCCCTCGGCCGACCAGCTTGCGATGGGAGCACGCGGCCGATTGGAAATTGAGTTTTCTGGTGAGTCATGGGTAGAAATTCGTGATGCACTTGGTCGTATTATGTTAGCTGATCTAATGACACCCGACAAAGGTGTCGATCTCGAAACGTACGGACCTGTNGANGTATTGATAGGTGCGGTNAGNGTTAGTGATGTAACCTTTAACGGTGANAGACAAGACTTGGAGAAAAGANCNTTCCANGATGTCGCNAGGGTCACTTTAGGAGCTGCGACGAATTGATCGACTCCCCGATTAAGCGCCGTCTTTCTCGTCAAATTCNCGTAGGTTCTGTTNCGATNGGGGGCAATGCACCGATCGCTGTTCAGTCGATGACTAATACCAACACCTGCAATGCNTCNGCNACGGTTNAACAGATCGAGGCAATTGTCGATGCTGGCGCAGATTTGGTTAGGGTNTCGGTCCCAACAATGGAAGCAGCAGATGCATTCGGGAAGATNAGGANAAGTGTTTCAGTNCCCCTNGTCGCNGATATTCATTTTGACCATAAAATTGCNCTGAAAGTGGTTAANCTNGGTGTTGATTGTCTACGGATTAATCCCGGAAATATTGGNAGAGAAGACCGGGTGCGAGCCGTTGTGTCATCGTGTNTGGATCANGGTGTTCCGATACGTGTTGGTGTGAATGCNGGATCGTTGGAAAAAGATTTACAAAAAAAGTATGGNGAGCCAACCCCAGACGCATTNGTTGAGTCAGCCATGCGTCATATCGATATTTTGGATCGTCTTAATTTCCAAGAATTTAAGGTNAGTCTCAAGGCGAGTGAGATTTTTATGACCGTCGCCGCNTATCGAAAAATAGCTGATCAAATTGAGCAACCACTGCATTTGGGGATNACNGAGGCAGGCGGGCTACGCAGTGGGACAGTAAAGTCTGCTNCCGGACTCGGNATGTTATTAATGGATGGAATCGGCGATACACTGCGGATNTCGCTGGCNGCCGATCCAGTGGANGAGGTCAAAGTCGGTTTTGACCTNCTACGGTCGCTNCGGCTTCGGTCACGTGGTATTAACTTNATTGCGTGTCCGAGCTGCTCACGACAGACTTTTGACGTGATTGGAACNATGAANCAGCTTGAGGCACGCCTTGANGATGTGAAAACACCNNTGAATGTTGCGGTCATTGGGTGTGTGGTNAATGGGCCNGGAGAGGCAAAAGAGGCGGATATTGGATTTACTGGGGGNAANCCAGAGAGTCTGGCGCTATTCATCGAAGGGAAACCGGCTGCTCGTCTGCCGGGGNACGATTTTCTTGACGAGTTNGAATCGATGATTCGTCAACAAGCCCAAATNAAAGAACAAGAACGCGCTGAACTCATCGCGCATTCNACGGATACGCATTAATGAGAATCCAATCAGTCCGGGGAATGTCAGATATTCTCCCTGAGCAAGCTGGCGCGTGGCNTTACCTTGAGCAAACAGCNCAGAGAATTNTTAGTGCCTACGGGCTNACCCAGATNAGAACNCCGATNGTNGAAGATACTGAGCTCTTTGCGCGATCGATCGGANACGTTACCGACATCGTCGAAAAAGAGATGTATACATTTGAGGATCGCTCGGGTGACAGTCTAACNCTTCGCCCNGAACTNACAGCTGGTGTGGTAAGAGCCGCCATCGAACATGGNCTGTTGCANAATCAAACCCAGCGCCTTTGGTANCAAGGACNAGCGTTTCGACANGAGCGGCCGCAAAAAGGGCGTTACCGACAATTTCACCAAATCGGCGTCGAATGTTTNGGTATCGCAGANGCTTTGATGGACGCTGAGCTGATNGAAATAACCGACCAGATTTGGAAAGAGTTGGGTATTCGTGNNTCTGTCACATTGCAACTGAATTCTATTGGATCACCAGAGGCGAGNGCCAATTACCGAACTGCNCTAGTTGATTTTTTGGTGGCNCGGAAAGATCAACTAGACCAAGANAGCTTGGCACGTCTAAAGCGTAGTCCACTGCGNATNNTAGANTCNAAAAATGAGTCCACNCAGGCGCTACTCTNNGACGCACCTTCANTNATNGACTATTTGACTGAAGCAGANAGAGANCATTTTGATCAGCTGTCGCGCGCACTGAAAGATGCTGANATCNCGTTTACTGNTAACCCTCTTCTAGTNCGCGGGCTTGATTATTATGGCCGNACAGTCTTCGAGTGGACCACTGAGGTCTTGGGTNCACAGGGGACNATNTGTGGTGGTGGNCGATACGATGGCNTAGTCGACCATTTAGGTGGAAAGTCAACGCCAGGTGTTGGGTTTGCGCTTGGTATGGAGCGCGTTGTTTTGTTAATGGAAGCGCTGGGGGTAATTCCCGATACTTATCGAACTCAAGCCGATGTATATTTGATGCCACAACATACAGCGTGTGAGGCAGCGATCAGAAAGCTGGCTCGCCGTTTAAGGCAGGAGTTTCCTTCGCTCCGTGTGATGACTCATATCGGAGGGGGAAGTCTGAAAAGTCAGTTAAAAAAGGCCGACAAGTCTGGCGCGCTGATGGGNCTAATNATCGGTCANTCNGANCTCGATAGNGGACNCATTGTTTGCAAACCACTTAGAGGCGGCGAACAAGAAACTCTNTCAGAGGCNGGACTTTTGAAGCGGATTTCAATACTTAGGGACATGTGATGGATTATTTGAAAACTGATGAAGAACAGGGTGAGGCGCTCAAACGNTGGCTTGTACAGAATGGACTTGGTTTNTTGATTGCAATNGCAGTCGGCNTTGGCTCCGTGCTCGGATACCAGCAGTGGCAACAGCATCAGGTGAATCAGAAAACCGACGCNGCCGGTCGTTATCAGGAATTNATTGAGCTAGCGGCCATNGACTTTNCCAACGAGGANACAGATGCNGATTTTANGCGTGTACTTANGGTCGCTGATGGCCTGCGACAGGCTCACCCAGATAGCAATTATGCNGNGATCGGGGCCGGTATTGTTGCTGCGCAAGCGGTTGAACGNGGTGATTTTGATNTGGCAGTGAGTCAACTTACCTTCGCNGAGGCACAATNGGAGTTNCCNGAGCTGCGAGCAATGGTCTCGCTTCGGTTGGCTCAACTGGAGCTTGAGTTGGGGCAAGTTGATGCNGCTTTAAGACGGATTCGNGGTGTGTCAGNTNGATACTTNTNGGGNTCACGTCACGAGCTTGAAGGGGACATTTTGGTNGCNATGGANAANCTGGTAGNGGCACGAGAGGCCTATTCGCNGGCGCACACNTCACTTACTGAGGCNGGTTTAAANACNGCAGTTATCGATCTTAAATTATCCTCATTNCCCGAGGGTTGATAATGCTTCGCTCACTTTATTTGGTCGTAGTAGCATCGCTAGTAGGTTGTTCAGGCGTCCAAGAAAAGCCAGAACCGACTCCACTTAAACGAATTGATGCAGTTGTCGAACTTGATGAAGTTGAATCGATTTCATTAGGTGGGGGCGATCAGACTGGACTGGCTCCAGCGGTTCAGGGGGAGGTAGTTGCTGCGGCATCGGCTTCGGGTGAGGTCTATCTTCTGAACTCCGAACTCGACGAAGTTTGGGACGTCGATCTTGACCGTACCATACTGGGTGGAACGGCCTTGAATTCTACAAATGTGTATGTGGTAACGTCCGACGCTGTGTTGGTGGCGCTCGCGCGAGGTGATGGGACTAAAGTATTCGAAACGTTTCTCCCCGGTAGTGCAACAGTGCCACCAGTCGCGACAGATTCCCTAGTATTTGTCAAAACACAGATTGGTCGTATTTTGGCAGTTAACGCACAGACCGGCGCAACAGTTTGGGTTGAGGAAGCGAAGGAATCCGGTGTGGGCATTCGTGGCGGCTCTCCGATGACGCTTGAAGGCGATATACTATTTGTCCTTTGGGGCTCTGGAAGGATCGTCGCATATCAGGCGGACAGCGGACGCATTATTTGGGAACGTCAAGTGGCTGTCTCGCGAGGCCGTAGCCCGCTTACCAGAATTGTTGATTCCAAAGGAGCGCCATCGGTCCGTAATAATTACGTCGCAACAGCAACCCGGAATGGACAAGTGAGCCTTTTGGATGCAAGAAACGGACAACTTATCTGGAATCTTGATTCCGATGCTTATCCCGGAGCGTTACTCGCATTTAACTCGGTAATTGTAGTTGAGACAGATGGTACGATCTCGGCTTACAGCGCACAATCGGGCGAATCTCTCTGGAGCAACGTGGCGCTGAAACACCGAGAGCTCAGTGCTCCAGTTGTGATAGATGATTTTATAGCGGTTGTCGATCTAGAGGGGCAACTACACGTCCTCGCTCCCGCTACAGGAGCAATTGTTGGTCGAGTGGATATCGGCGGCGGAAAGGGGAAAGTATCTCCTGTTATTACTGATTTTGGTGTACTTGTGCAGTTATTGGATGGCCGTTTGAGCCTTTTGGAACTGATTCGTTGAAGACACCGATCATTGCGCTTGTTGGTCGTCCGAATGTTGGTAAATCGACGCTCTTTAACCGCCTGACACGCAGCCGAGAGGCACTAGTAGCTGACTTTCCCGGTCTGACGCGCGACCGAAAATATGGGCGGGCTGTTTTAGCTGGTCATCCATTCCTTCTAATTGACACAGGCGGTCTGTCAGGCGGCGAAGCGGGGATTGATGCAGCCATGGCCGAGCAGTCTCGCGCCGCTATAGAAGAAGCCGACGCTATTCTTTTTATGGTTGATGCTACCAGTGGTGTTGCTGCATCGGATCAGACGGTAGCGGACATACTAAGGCGGACCGATAAGCCGGTCTGGTTGGTTGCAAACAAAATCGATGGACAGAACGCGGAAATCGTTTTGTCCGAGTTTTTTGGGCTCGGTTTCGGCACGCCTCTGGCGATAGCCGCCTCTCACGGGCGAGGGGTGGGCGCACTAAGTGATCAGTTGCTTGGCCAGTTCAGCTTGCTTGATGTGGAACCATCCGATTCCAATAAAGAACGAGAAGACGCTCCGGGGATCCGTATTGGCGTGGTAGGCCGACCAAACGTAGGTAAATCGACTTTAGTCAACCGTATGCTTGGCGAAGATCGTGTGGTGGTGTTTGATTTGCCGGGTACCACCAGAGACTCGATTTACATACCTTACGAGCGTCACAACGAGACTTACACGCTGATCGATACCGCAGGTGTGCGTCGTCGTGGCAGAGTAAGTGAGACCGTAGAGAAATTTTCGATAGTCAAAACGCTGCAGGCCATAGAGGATTCAAATGTGGTGATTTTGATCATCGACGCGCAAGAGGGCCTTGTGGAGCAAGATATGCATCTGATGGGGACCGTTGTGGATGCAGGGCGCGCACTGGTTATTGCGGTTAATAAGTGGGATCATCTCGATGCAGATATTCGCGAAAAGATCCGTAAAACATTGAAGCGTCGACTGAGTTTCATTCCATGGGCGAAGATTCATTACATCTCTGCACTGCACGGCACTGGTGTCGGGGATTTGTATGGATCGATTCGAGAGGCCTACGAAGCGGCTACTACCAAATTCTCTACAAATGGTCTTACGCGGATCTTGGAGGATGCAGTTACTGACCACCAACCTCCTTTGGTTAGGGGTCGTCGTATCAAACTACGCTACGCACATCAGGGCGGAATGAATCCGCCGCGTATTATCATCCATGGTAACCAAACCAAGGAGATGCCAGAGGCCTATCGACGGTATCTTGAAAACATTTATCGTAGAGTCCTGAATATTTCTGGTTCCCCAATAAAAATCGAGTTCAAGTCGGGCGACAATCCATTTGCTGATCGAAAGAATAAGCTGACGCAGAGACAGATTCAGAGGAAGCGACGCTTGATGAAGTTTGTGAAAAGAAAGAAATAGGTCAGGTTCGGCCCCAACGATCGTCAAATAAGCCGCTGGTGACTGCATTGACGACACCAACGCCGCCATCCGATCGACGTGCACTCGTAAATGCGACAATGTCGGGGTTGCCTTTGAGCCAACGGTTAACGTATGCCTTCAGCAGAGGGCGGCCATGCTTGCTGTGCTGACCGACGCCATGAATTATTCGAATATGTGTTAATCGGCGCTCATTAATGGCTTGAAACAGGGTAGCTATCGCAATAGCCGCTTCATCAACAGTATGGCCGTGAAGATCTACCTCATATTGGGCTGGAAATGGAGCCTCATCCAATAACACTAGCACACGACGGTTGACCCCATAGGCAACATACTCCAGCGGTTTGTTTTTATCCATGTGCGCTGGTTCTTCAGTCGAAAGGCCGTGACAGGTGAGGGTTGTAACACCGTCTTCAGCGCGCGCGCGAGCAGTTTTGATAGCTTCGGACGACATTTTTTGGGGGGGGCGGATGCGAACATCACGATTGGTCGGTTCGACCCCGGTTTCGAGCATCAATGTCTTGAAAGAATCGTCAGTCATAATTGGAACATAAGGGAAAACTTCAAAGTTTCAAAGTCTGCTTGCCCTCTGAACAGCATCTGTCTAGTCTTCCGGCATGACTGAACTTCGTACGATTCGCGACTTTCTTCGTTTCGCGTTGTCTGAATTTGCGAGGCATCCGATTGAATTGGGCCACGGCACCGACTCACTTTGGGATGAGGCGCTCGCACTGGTTTTTGGTGCCCTCGCATTACCTCCAGACGGTGATGAACGCTTACTTGACGCAAAACTGATCTCAGACGAAAGGCAGCTATTGTTGGGTCTCATCGATCAGCGTATTCACTGCCGTGTTCCTGTGCCCTATCTCACGAAAAAGGCGTGGTATGCAGGGTTACCGTTTATGATCGACGAGCGCGTTTTGATTCCTAGAAGCCCAATATTTGAACTTATTCAGGCTGACTTTAATCCTTGGTTCGGGGCACCAGTGGACCGTCCTCTTCGATTTCTTGACCTTTGCACCGGCTCGGGTTGTCTTGGCATTACGACAGCGTTGAGCTTTAAAGAAAGTACGGGAATTCTCGCTGATCTCGACGATGGGGCCTGTGCCGTTGCACGGGATAATGTGGCGTTTCATCAACTCGGTCATCGTCTCGAAGTGATTCAATCGGATGGATTCGAAGGGCTGTTAGACGGTGTGTTCGACATCATCATATGTAACCCACCGTATGTGGATTCGGAGGATATGGCTAACTTGCCACCGGAATACCAGAAAGAACCTCAGGTAGCCTTGACATCAGGCGCAGACGGATTAGAACTCGTTAGGCGCTTATTGAGTCAAGCTTCGGATTGGCTCTCTGATGAGGGCATCATGATTCTTGAGGTTGGCAACACTTGGGGCCTGTTAGATCGAGAGGTCACTGTTTGCACCGGTGAACCTATACAATGGCTTGATTTCGAGCATGGAGGCCATGGTGTCTGTGTGCTCTCAAAGCACGAACTGAACACGTTATACTCGGCGTTTTAATCGGAAAGCATTATGAGCGGAAATACCTTCGGGACCTTTTTTACACTTTCAACAGCGGGCGAGAGTCATGGCCCTGGGCTTGTTGCCGTTGTTGACGGGTGTCCACCACAAATACCACTTTCCATTGAAGATCTGCAGGTTGATTTGGATCGCCGTAAACCCGGCCAGAGCAAACACACAACACAGCGGCGAGAAGAAGATGAAGTCGAAATTTTGTCTGGTATTTTCGAGGGGATGACAACGGGTACACCCATCGCGCTTTTGATTCGAAATACTGATCAGCGGTCTAAAGACTATTCGCAAATCAAAGATGTATTTCGCCCGGCACATGCTGACTACACCTATGAACATAAATACGGAATTCGTGACTATCGCGGTGGCGGCCGGAGCTCGGCGCGCGAGACGGCAATGCGCGTAGCCGCGGGCGCGATTGCAAAAAAAGTTCTCGCTCATCTGTTTTCAGTCAAGGTTCGAGGTTGTTTGACCCAGTTAGGGCCGATTACCTGCGCGATCAGGGATTGGTCAGTTGTTGATTCTAACCCGTTCTTCTGTCCCGATCCCGATCGTTTGGAGGAACTTGACGCGTTTATGACTCAGTTGAGACGCGACGAGGATTCAATCGGTGCGCGCTTGACTGTCGTCGCAGAAGGTTTGCCCCCAGGCTGGGGCGAACCTGTGTTCGATCGATTAGATGCGGATATTGCCCACGCGTTGATGTCAATAAATGCAGTGAAAGGTGTTGAGATAGGAGAGGGCATGGCGGTCGTAGACCGTCGTGGCTCAGAGCATCGTGATCTGATGACCCCTGATGGTTTCTTAAGCAATAACGCTGGTGGTGTGTTAGGTGGTATCAGTACCGGACAGCCACTAGTTGCACATTTGGCATTGAAGCCAACAAGTTCGATTACGACACCGGGTAAGACGATTAATAAAGAAGGCGAGTTGACCGACGTTATAACCAAGGGCCGGCACGACCCCTGCGTCGGTATTCGTGCTACACCAATTGCCGAGGCAATGGTTGCTTTGGTGCTGATCGATCATGCACTTAGACATCGCGGTCAGAATGGTCACGTTGTAAGTCAAACCCCGGTAATTCCTGGGCTCGCTTCTACGTGACGACTCAGGTTCCAAGTGCAAGGCTTGGCGGTCTCTATGGTCTGTATTTTGCCGTTGTTGCGCTCAGCGTGGGTTGGTTTGGTCCTTTTTTTCAGTCCCTTGGATTCAGCGCTCCTGAAATTGGTATCGCGATCGGTGTGCTAACAGGTTCTAAAATTGCTGCGCCCTATTTATGGGGCACACTGGGTGATCTTGTACCAAATCGTTTGCGTATAATGCAGATCGGAATTATCGGCTCAACGTTCGCGGCCGGGCTACTGTTACTTGACGTCGATTTTGTCGGTTTGTGCCTCGTGTTGGCACTCTTCGGTGTGTTCTGGAACGCGATCATCGCTCAATTCGACACCTTGACCCTCGAGTATTTGGGTTCGGATCACCATCGGTATTCATCTATCCGGGTCTGGGGCTCTATCGGCTTCATACTAATGATGCTTGCCTCGGGGTGGCTTTTCTCTGATTTTGAGTATGGGATCCTTCCATGGCTGATCATCGTCGGGCTAGTTATTTCAGTATTGATATCTCTGACACTACCCAGACGGGCCGCGGCTTATTCGGAAGCATCCGAGTCAGTGGGTATTACCAAGCGACTGACGAACGCATCGGTAATGCTTTTTCTGCTTGTCGCGGCACTGAATCAATTTACCCACGGACCTATGAATGTATTTTATACTCTGTATGTCCAGTCTCATGGGTATACCGCGTTTGAGGCGGGTCAACTGTGGGCTCTCGGTGTTCTAGCTGAGGTGGTGTTATTTTTCGTATTACCTCATTTTATCCGATCGATTGATTTACGATTGCTCTTAACTATTTCCTTGGTCTTTGGGTCAATGCGATGGATTCTCATTGGGATTTATCCAGACTGGCCATGGCTTTTAATTGGATTGCAACTTCTGCACGCGTTTACCTTCGGCGCGATTCACTCGGTCAGCATTGAATTTATAAGAAGGTGGTTTCCTGGGAAACTGTCAGGCCGCGGGATGGCACTCTACAGCGGATTCGTTTTTGGTCTGGGCGGTTCTCTAGGTGCCACTTTATCTGGGATTACCTGGGAAACGCTTGGCGGCAGTATGACGTTCATCGCCTCAGGGATACTAACCGGATTTACCGCCCTAGTTGCTTGGTTTGGTCTCAAGAAGGCGCAATTGGGTGCGCAATCTTTGTAGCTAAGAGCCTTTGGTATCCGAGGTTTTCTGATAGAATCTAGGACGTATTTTCTACGGAGATTGAAATGCCCGGTCGCACCCTCTACGACAAGCTGTGGGATAGTCATCTCGTTACTCAGCGAGACGATGGTAGTGCGTTGATTTATATCGATCGTCACTTGCTACATGAAGTGACCTCACCGCAGGCATTTGAGGGGTTGGCGCTCGCAGAACGGAAGCCTTGGAGGCTTTCGGCGAACTTGGCGACCGTCGATCATAATGTGCCCACTGAGAATCAATCCGCAGGCGTCTCAGCTATCGAAGACCCAACAAGCCGTTTACAAATTGAAACACTCGACCAGAACTGCGAATCCTTCAACGTCACCCAATTCAAGATGGGTGACCCGCGAGCGGGTATCGTGCACGTGATTGGGCCCGAGCAGGGCGCAACGCTTCCCGGTATGACGGTGGTGTGTGGTGACAGTCATACAGCGACCCACGGAGCCTTCGGTGCGTTGGCCCATGGGATTGGTACCAGTGAAGTAGAGCATGTGCTTGCCACGCAATGCTTAGTCGCGCAAAAGATGAAGAATATGCGCGTTACGGTGACTGGCTCCCTAGGATTTGGTGTGACGGCGAAGGATGTGATTCTAGCCACCATCGGCCAAATAGGCACAGCAGGTGGAACCGGCTGTGCCATAGAATTTGCGGGCGAGGGGATTCAGTCATTATCGATGGAAGGACGAATGACTGTATGTAACATGGCAATTGAGGCGGGTGCCCGTGTGGGGCTAGTGGCCGTCGATGAAAAGACTATTGAATACGTAAGAGACCGCCCTTTCGCGCCCAGAGGAGAGGACTGGGGTCGTGCAACTGAGGCCTGGGTAGACCTCGTTAGTGATCCAGACGCGAACTTTGATCATGAAATTCTTGTAGACGGTACCCTGATCGAACCACAGGTTTCTTGGGGGACCAATCCTGAGATGGTTACTGGTATCTCGGGGTATGTGCCAGACCCACAACTGGACGACGATCCGATTCGTCGCGGTGCAATCGAGCGTGCGTTGAAGTATATGGGCCTCGAGCCCAACCAATCTATTGTATCTATCCACTTGGATCGGGTGTTCATCGGCTCCTGTACCAATTCCCGAATCGAAGATTTGCGCGAGGCGGCCAGGGTTGTGGACGGCAAACGCGTGGCTGACTCAGTAATTCAGGCGATGGTTGTACCAGGATCTGGGTTGGTGAAAGAGCAGGCGGAAGAAGAAGGCCTTGACATCGTCTTTCGTGAAGCTGGATTTGAATGGCGTGATCCTGGCTGCTCAATGTGTTTGGCAATGAACGCCGATCGGTTGGGTAAAGGTGAGCATTGTGCCTCGACATCTAACCGTAACTTTGAGGGACGCCAGGGTGCAGGAGGACGAAGCCATTTGGTGAGTCCCGCCATGGCAGCCGCCGCGGCAATTGCGGGACACTTTGTTGATGTGAGAGAGTGGTTGTAAGGACTAAACCATGCAGAAATTTATCAAAGAAACCGGTTTGGTTGCTCCTTTAGATCGTTCCAACATCGATACCGATCAGATTATCCCAAAGCAATATTTGAAGTCCATTAAGCGGACAGGTTTCGGTATTAATCTCTTTGACGACTGGCGTTATCTCGATCCTGGTGAGCCAGGTATGAACCATTCGGCCCGTCGATTAAATCCTGACTTTGTGCTGAATAATAAAAAATTTGCTGGTGCAACGATCTTACTGGCGAGGGATAACTTTGGATGTGGATCGAGTCGGGAACATGCCCCGTGGGCGATCCTTGAATACGGATTTAAGGCAGTGATTGCTCCATCGTTTGCAGACATATTTTTTAACAATAGCTTCAAGAATGGTCTGTTGCCGGTGGTCTTGACGGAGGCAGAGGTGGATATCTTGTTTGGACTGGCAACTGCTGAAATGCCTGTGGAGATAACGGTTGACCTAGAAACGCAGCAGGTTACGGATCCCCATAGTTTCAGCGCCTCATTCGATGTTGATGCGTTCCGAAGGACATGTTTGCTCGAGGGTTTGGACGAGATCGGTTTGTCGTTGAAAGATACGGACGCGATTCATGCCTATGAGGCTAGGCGTTCGATCGAAGCCCCGTGGTTGTTTAGAGAGTAAATACCTAATATGCCGAATATTCTTTTACTTTCAGGCGACGGGATAGGGCCTGAAATCATGCACGAGGCGAGCTGCGTTCTTGATCGAGTGAATGATCGGTACTCCCTTGGTTTGACTATGGAAACTCGCTTGATTGGTGGTGCCGCTATTGATGCCACTGGAGAACCATTGCCAGCGGAAACTTTGGCCGAGGCGAAACAGTCGGAGGCTGTGATTCTTGGCGCTGTCGGGGGTCCTAAGTGGGACTCTTTGTCGATGGACAAGCGTCCTGAAAAGGGGTTGCTGAAAATCCGAGCGGGGATGGACTTATTCGCTAACCTTCGACCAGCACTTCTGTATCCGGAATTAGCGTCAGCATCGACACTTAAAGAAGATGTCGTGAGTGGATTGGACTTATTGATTGTCCGAGAGCTGATCGGGGGAATCTACTTCGGTGAGCCTCGTGGAATTGAGGGTGAACCGGGTCAGCGCGTTGGGTTTAATACTGATCGCTACTCGGAATCAGAGATTGAGCGCATTGGTCGTATCGCATTTGATGCCGCGATGGCCAGAGATAAAAGGCTCTGCTCGGTCGACAAGGCGAATGTACTCGAAGTTACCGTGCTGTGGCGCGAAGTGATGGAGCGATTGGGTACCGAGTATCCCGAAGTCGAGTTGTCACATATGTACGTAGATAACGCGGCCATGCAGCTCGTTCGCCAACCCAA
>PAWX01000011.1 GCA_002714245.1 Gammaproteobacteria bacterium
GTCTCAATCAACTTTTGAACCGATGGCATACCAATATCTGATGCATCGCCTTCCAACGCCTTCAGCGCAGAACCAATAATGATGGGCGTGTCATCACCTGGAAACTCGTACTGATCCAACAGCTCCCGAACCTCCATCTCAACAAGTTCCAACAACTCAGGGTCGTCAACCATGTCAGCCTTGTTCAGAAACACAACAATGTAAGGAACACCGACTTGACGCGATAACAAAATATGCTCTCGGGTCTGGGGCATCGGACCATCTGCCGCAGAACAAACTAAAATCGCACCATCCATCTGGGCAGCGCCAGTAATCATGTTCTTCACATAATCCGCGTGACCAGGACAATCAACGTGCGCGTAGTGGCGGTTATGTGATTGGTACTCAACGTGTGATGTCGCAATAGTAATACCACGTGCGCGCTCTTCAGGCGCATTATCAATCTGGTCAAACGCTCGCGCGTCGCCACCAAATACTTCCGCTCCGACACGCGTCAATGCCGCTGTCAAAGTCGTTTTACCGTGGTCAACGTGACCAATCGTGCCTACGTTTACGTGCGGCTTACTACGCTCAAACTTCTCTTTTGCCATTTCTATGGACTCCGATATTCAATTAGCTATTTTTCTTGATCACTTCTTCTGCGACGCTCGAAGGTGCCTCAGCGTATTTCGCAAATTCCATGCTGTAAGATGCGCGACCCTGTGTGAAACCACGAAGATCTGTTGCGTATCCGAACATTTCCGCAAGCGGAACTTCGGCGCGAACAAGTTTCACACCGCCNACACCGTCATCCATGCCCTGAACAAGGCCACGGCGACGGTTAAGATCACCAATAACGTCACCCATATTNTCTTCAGGAGTAACGACTTCAACCTTCATAATCGGCTCAAGNAGTGCCGGNTTCGCCTCAAGCGCNCCTTTCTTCATTGCCATCGAGCCNGCGATCTTGAACGCCATTTCGTTCGANTCAACTTCGTGNAACGATCCATCGTGCAAAGTTGCTCTCACACCCAATANCGGNAAGCCTGCCAACACACCNTTACCCATNTGTTCTTCGATACCTTTCGACACCGCAGGGATGTATTCCTTNGGNACCACACCACCGACGATTTCGTTTACGAATTCATAGTTTTNGTCACNATCCAATGGAAGCGGNTCAAGACGNACCACTACATGACCNTATTGGCCACGACCACCTGACTGACGAACNAATTTTCCCTCGACCTCTACNGTCTTGCGGATGCACTCCCGATAAGATACCTGCGGCGCACCGACATTGCATTCGACNGAAAATTCCCGTCGCATCCGATCAACAATTATATCGAGATGAAGNTCACCCATGCCNGAGATGATCGTCTGNCCAGTTTCCTCNTCTGTTTTAACACGGAAGGATGGATCCTCTTGGGCAAGCTTTCCAAGTGCAATACCCATNTTCTCTTGATCNNCTTTCGATTTCGGTTCAACAGATAGNGAAATTACGGGTTCAGGGAANTCCATNCGCTCNAANACAATTGGCTTGTTGAGATCGCAAAGAGTNTCACCGGTAGTCACNTCTTTNAGNCCAACGGCAGCNGCAATATCACCAGCACGAACCTCTTTNATNTCTTCGCGCGAATTNGCNTGCATCTGAACCATGCGACCAACNCGCTCTTTCTTACCCNTTACNGAATTAAGNACAGAATCGCCGCCGTTCAAAACCCCTGAATACACACGGAAAAAAGTTAATGTGCCAACAAATGGGTCGGTTGCNATCTTAAANGCCANNGCTGCAAANGGNGCATCATCATCAGCGGGACGGGTGTCTTCTGTTTCATCATCTTTCAGACCGCGNATTGCGTCGACCTCGTCTGGAGCTGGAAGATAATCAATAACAGCATCNAACATTGCCTGTACGCCCTTGTTCTTNAAAGCTGTACCACACAAACAAGGNACAATTTCACGCGCCAGAGTGCGCTCGCGCAAACCNACTTTGATTTCAGATTCANTGAGTTCNNCCCCTTCAAGATATTTTTCCATTAATTCTTCGTTCGCTTCNGCGGCAGCCTCGATCATCTCTTCACGGAGTGAGGCTACTTGATCGGCNACATCTGCTGGGACTTNTTCATAGGTGAANGTGGTTCCCATGTCGTCCTCATTCCAAGCAATGAATTTGTTCTTCACAAGATCAACNACGCCTTTNAAATCTTTCTCAGCACCAACCGCACATTGGATCGGGACTGCTGAAGCGCCNAATCGATCTTTGACTTGATTGACTACCCGAATGAAATCGGCGCCATCGCGATCCATCTTGTTAACAAAGCAAATNCTTGGAACGCCATACTTGTCAGCCTGTCGCCAAACTGTNTCTGACTGCGGNTCAACACCTGATGACGCACAGAANACAACNACCGCTCCATCGAGAACACGCATCGATCGTTCAACCTCNATAGTAAAGTCAACGTGNCCTGGCGTNTCGATNATATTGACTCGNTACTTATCATACTGTTGGTCCATGCCTTGCCAAAAAGTCGTCGTTGCGGCCGAGGTGATAGTAATACCGCGTTCCTGCTCCTGNGCCATCCANTCCATGGTGGCTGCACCATCATGAACCTCACCAATNTTGTGATTGATGCCGGTNTAGAACAAAACTCNTTCAGTTGTCGTTGTNTTACCNGCATCAACGTGCGCACAGATGCCNATATTGCGGTAACGGTTAATTGGGGTNGTACGTGCCACNGNTATTCTCCAAAAGACCGGCGATGCGGCCAAGATTTATTAAAAACGGAAGTGNGAAAACGCCTTGTTTGCTTCAGCCATCCGGTGAACGTCTTCACGCTTTTTAACTGCAGCACCCCTTTGCTCGATCGCATCAAGAATTTCGCCGGCTANACGGGCTTGCATTGACTTCTCGCCACGCTTTCTCGCATATTCCACNAACCACCNCATCGCAAGTGCGGTGCGACGACTTGGTCGTACTTCGACTGGCACCTGGTATGTCGCACCCCCGACACGACGTGACTTTACTTCAACCATCGGTGCGATGTGCTCTAACGCTTGATTAAATACTTCTATTGGATCCCCACCGTTTTTTTCCTGAACGCGATCAAGTGCACCGTAGACGATAGATTCGGCAATGGATTTTTTTCCACTCTCCATTACGTGGTTGATGAACTTAGCAAGCAATTGATCACCGTATTTTGGATCCGGTAATATCTCACGCTTNANGGGTANGCGACGTCTAGGCATTNTACTTTCCTTTCCTTCAGGTTNNTCCGGAACTTCTGACCGGCCTTACTGAGTACGGCGAACCGTGCTCTGCATATNTTTTGTNTGTTCAACCAACTCGTGTTTTTAAATCAACTCTTGGGCCGCTTGGCACCATACTTCGAACGACCTTGNTTTCGNTCATTCACACCNGCGGTATCCAANGCACCACGCACTGTATGATANCGAACNCCAGGTAAATCCTTGACTCGACCACCACGGATTAANACAACAGAGTGCTCNTGCANATTGTGTCCCTCGCCACCGATATATGAAGATACTTCGAAACCGTTAGTTAAACGNACNCGACAAACTTTTCGAAGCGCCGAGTTTGGCTTCTTCGGNGTCGTCGTATATACNCGAGTACATACTCCACGACGCTGTGGGCANGCTTGTAAGGCAGGAACNTCAGTCTTGACTACCTTACGTTTACGCGGCTTACGAACAAGTTGATTAATCGTTGCCACTGGCAANCTCCCTAATCCANTANNAAAATTGGCCGCGATTCTAGGCGCGACCAAGACTACAGTCAAGCGAAGCGGGAGTTACTCCGCNGCCTCATGACCTTGAGACTCTATCTCTGCGATCTCTCGACTCAGCGCTTCNGCCACTTCAGCAGCTGANACACGCGCNCCTTCTCCAGCCTCCGANCGCTTNCGCTTTCGCTCTGCNTGGTAAGCCAACCCAGTACCNGCTGGGATCAAACGACCCACNACCACGTTTTCTTTCAACCCACGTAGATTNTCGGCCTTACCCGTTACCGCTGCTTCTGTCAAAACACGTGTNGTCTCTTGGAACGANGCTGCAGAAATAAAGGACTCGGTTGCCAAAGAGGCCTTCGTAATACCGAGTAGTTGACGCTCATACCNTGCTTCAATCTTGCCATCAGCACGAAGATGATCGTTCTCTTCCAATACCTGNGTGTATTCAACCTGATCACCAGCGATAAATGATGANTCNCCGACTTGACTGACCTCAACTTTACGCAGCATNTGCCNAATAATAACTTCGATATGCTTNTCNTTAATNCCTACNCCCTGAAGACGNTAAACATCCTGTATTTCGTTGGTNATGTANTTAGCGAGCTCCGAAACACCNANNAGCCNCAAAATATCATGTGGNTTTGATGGGCCGTCAGAGATCACCTCACCTTTCTGCACTTGCTCNCCATCNAANACGTTCAATTGGCGCCANTTTGGAATTAGGATCTCGACCGGNTCCGTNCCGNCTTCCGGGGTAATTACTAAACGCACTTTNCCTTTNGTTTCCTTACCAAATGAGACATGACCNGACATTTCAGCCAAAATCGACGACTCTTTTGGCTTACGCGCTTCAAATANGTCAGCCACACGTGGAAGACCGCCNGTNATATCNCGAGTCTTNGNAGACTCCTGCGGAATACGAGCTACAACNGAACCCCCTTCNATATTTGTTCCATCTTCAAGTGACACAAGTGCGCTACCTGGCAACGAAAAGTGTGCAANCGGTTCGTCAGTAGCCACAGCTCCTTCAGCGTAGAGNAAGATACCCGGCTTNAAGTCTTTACCCGCNGCAGGACGATCTTTCTCATCNATGATTTCNTAATTAGCGAGACCTGTTAGCTCATCCACTTGGCGTTTTACNGTGATACCGTCTTCAAACGCTTGNTAGCGCACGACACCAGCNCGATCGGCAATAATTGGNTGCGTNTGTGGATCCCAAGTTGCAACCACAGNACCAGCGTCAACTTTTGCCCCNTCCTTCACGCTAATAAGNGCACCATAAGGCAACTTGTACCACTCNCGCTCNCGGCCATGCTCATCAGCAANACTCAAAGCACCCGAGCGTGACACAGCAACNAGATCACCGTTTGAACGTTCTACCCACTTCAAGTTATGCAAACGGACNGTACCNCCATGCTTNACATCGATNCGGTCAGCAGCAGACGCTCGGCTCGCNGCACCACCAATATGGAAGGTNCGCATTGTCAACTGTGTNCCTGGCTCACCGATCGACTGAGCAGCGATAACACCAACAGCCTCNCCNACGTTAACCAAGTGTCCTCGACCGAGATCACGGCCATAACATTTCGAGCACACACCATGACGCACTTCACAAGTGATTGGTGAACGAACCNTCACTTCGTCCACNCCCCAACCTTCGATTTGNTCGGCCAACTGCTCNTCAATCAANGTNCCAGCCTCAAGCACAACCTCTNNCGTACCNGGCTTAACNACATCTTGAGCGACAACNCGGCCCAAAATTCGACCAGCCAATGGCACNACCACATCACCACCCTCAATGAGAGGCGTCATGCGAAGNCCCTCTTNGGTACCACAATCATGATCTGTGATCACGAGATCCTGAGCGACGTCGACGAGTCGACGNGTNAGATAACCCGANTTNGCCGTCTTCAANGCCGTATCNGCCAAACCTTTACGTGCNCCNTGAGTCGAAATGAAGTANTGAAGTACTGACANNCCNTCACGAAAGTTTGCNGTAATCGGTGTTTCAATNATTGAACCATCTGGCTTTGCCATCAGACCNCGCATACCAGCAAGCTGNCGAATCTGAGCAGCTGAACCTCGGGCGCCTGAGTCGGCCATCATAAAGACTGAGTTGAACGAATCNTGCTGNACTGTTTTGCCTTGAGCATCGACNGTGTCNTCTTTACCGATCCGCTCCATCATCTTCTTAGCTACAAGGTCATTNGCCCGTGCCCAGATATCGATGACTTTGTTGTACTTCTCACCCTGAGTCACAAGNCCTGACGAGAACTGATCTTCAATTTCCTTNACNTGGCCTTCCGCTTCACCAATAATTTGNGCTTTCTCTTCTGGAATTTCGAAATCGTTTACNCCGATCGACGAACCAGACCGCGTTGCGTAACTGAAGCCCATGTACATCAACTGGTCAGCAAAAATGACNGTNTCTTTCANNCCAACNCGGCGATAACACGAGTTAATCAAACGCGAAATTGCTTTCTTCGTCATNTTTTGATCAACCAACGAGAAAGGNAGACCAGTCGGTACGATTGAGAACAGAATCGCNCGACCNACTGTCGTTTCNACAACACGNGTCTCTGACGTGCCTTTNCCNTCTGGATCNTTCACTGTTTCATNNATGCGAACTTTTATCCNNGCCTGTAAATCAACTCTACGTGCNCCGTACGCNCGCGACACCTCGNCTGTNTCAGAGAACACCATGCCTTCGCCCTTTNCATTGATGCGGTGGCGCGTCATGTAATAGAGACCCAAAACAACNTCTTGAGAAGGAACAATGATCGGCTCACCNTTNGCGGGCGAAAGAACNTTGTTCGTTGACATCATTANTGCGCGCGCCTCTAGCTGNGCTTCGAGTGTCAATGGCAAGTGGACAGCCATCTGATCACCGTCAAAGTCAGCGTTGTAAGCCGCGCATACGAGTGGGTGNAGCTGAATCGCTTTNCCTTCGATCAANANTGGTTCAAATGCCTGAATACCNAGACGATGAAGAGTTGGCGCGCGGTTCAAAAGAACTGGATGTTCACGAATCACTTCNGCCAAGATATCCCATACTTCTGGCGTCTCACGCTCAACCATTTTCTTAGCAGCTTTGATCGTTGTNGCAAGNCCACGCGCCTCTAACTTNGCATAGATAAATGGTTTAAACAGCTCGAGTGCCATCTTCTTNGGTAGACCGCACTGGTGCANTTTCAAATATGGCCCGACCACNATCACNGANCGGCCTGAGTAGTCCACTCGCTTACCNAGNAGGTTCTGNCGGAAACGACCNTGCTTACCTTTGATCATATCCGCAAGTGACTTAAGNGGTCGCTTNTTAGACCCAGTAATTGCACGACCTCTNCTTCCATTNTCCANNAACGCGTCGACAGACTCTTGAAGCATCCGTTTTTCGTTACGAACAATGATATCTGGAGCTCNAAGCTCTAGAAGACGCTTTAGNCGNTTATTTCGGTTNATTACGCGACGATACAAATCNTTGAGGTCAGATGTCGCGAACCGGCCACCATCGAGAGGAACCAANGGACGTAAATCTGGTGGGAGCACAGGAAGCACTTCCATNATCATCCATTCAGGCTTNTTACCGCTGTCACGGAATGCCTCAAGGAGCTTCAGGCGCTTCGANAGCTTTTTCAGNTTTGTCTCAGAGTTTGTNTTTGGAATCTCTTCGCGCATTGNCGTAATCTCNTCATCGAGATCCATATCCATCATCAAANCTCGAATTGCNTCNGCACCCATCATCGCAGTNAAGTCNTCNTGATACTCCTCAAAAGCCTCGAAGTACTGCTCGTCTGATAACAANTGCCCTCTCTCAAGNGGCGTCATNCCAGGTTCAACAACAACATACGTTTCAAAATATAGAATCCGTTCGATATCACGGAGNGTCATATCAAGAAGCAAACCAATCCGTGATGGAAGAGACTTCAAGAACCAGATGTGGCAAACAGGACTNGCAAGTTCGATATGACCCATACGCTCACGACGTACTTTGGTTTGCGTGACTTCAACGCCACACTTTTCACAAACGACACCACGGTGTTTCAATCGCTTATACTTNCCACACAAGCANTCATAGTCCTTTACCGGGCCAAAAATACGCGCGCANAATAACCCGTCTCGTTCTGGCTTNAAGGTCCGATAATTAATTGTTTCAGGCTTNTTTACTTCACCGAANGACCANGAACGAATCTCTTCAGGTGATGCAAGACCAATACGAATCCGATCGAAGTCGGCGGATTGTCCCTGACTCTTTAACAGGTTTAACAAATCTTTCANTGCTTAAATCTCCAAATCCTACCGACTTACTCGTTTTCCAATTCAACAGAGATACCGAGTGAACGGATCTCCTTNACCAGAACNTTGAATGATTCCGGCATCCCTGGCTCCATNCGGTGGTCGCCATCNACGATNTTTTTATACATNCGCGTNCGNCCATTCACATCATCTGACTTCACAGTCAGCATTTCCTGAAGNGTGTANGCAGCGCCATATGCTTCCAATGCCCAGACCTCCATCTCGCCNAAGCGNTGACCGCCAAACTGNGCCTTACCACCCAATGGCTGTTGCGTGACAAGNGAGTACGACCCTGTNGANCGAGCATGCATCTTGTCGTCAACNAAATGGTTGAGTTTCAACATGTACATGTAACCTACCGTAACCGGACGCTCAAATGCTTCGCCTGTNCTGCCGTCGTACAANTCAAACTGNCCNGATTCAGGCATGCCTGCAAGTTTCAGAAGACCCTTAATTTGCTCTTCTTTTGCTCCATCAAAAGCTGGTGTTGCGAATGGCACACCAGCAATCAAGTTTTTAGACAGTGAGATAATTTCNTCATCAGACAGCGANCCGAGNTCNTCTTGATTTCCACCGATTTTGTTGTATACCTGATCAAGGAAATCNCGNATCTCTTTNANCTTNGCCTGNTGATTAATCATGTCNTTAATNCGATCNCCGAGACCTTTTGCCGCCATACCCAAGTGCATTTCAAGAACCTGACCTACGTTCATACGGCTNGGTACACCCAGCGGNTTCANAACNATGTCGACCGGATCACCNTTCTGATCATATGGCATNTCTTCTTCGGGCATGATGACTGATATAACNCCTTTGTTACCATGACGTCCNGCCATCTTATCGCCCGGCTGAATNCGTCGCTTTACNGCNACATAGACTTTAACTATCTTCAAAACACCNGGNGCCAAGTCATCNCCTTGNGTNAGCTTTTTCTTCTTAACTTCGAAGGCTTCNTCAAGCTCGTGACGNCGCTCCTGAAGATACCGCTCCGCATCAGCGATTGATAANTTATGCGCGTCATCTGCCATTTTTANTCCNAACCACTCTTTCTCGGAGAGATTTGCTAAATAATCACCTGTTAAAAGNTCACCTTTTTTTAGGCCTGGCGCGCCAGCAACTTTCAGTCCCTCGAACTGTCTAGCAAGGTGGCCGAAGGTGGCTTCAGAAACGATTCGATATTCTTCATTGAGATCTTTGCGGTACTCATCAAGTTGTTCTTCTTCAATTTGCTTTGCACGCGCGTCTTTTTCGATACCGTCGCGGGTAAATACCTGAACATCAATAACGGTACCTGTGGTGCCTGTGCCTACACGCATTGATGTATCTTTTACATCAGATGCCTTCTCACCGAAGATCGCCCGCAACAATTTTTCTTCCGGTGTTAGCTGAGTTTCGCCTTTCGGTGTCACTTTACCAACCAGAATGTCTCCAGTATTTACCTCTGCTCCAATGTGGACAATACCAACCTCATCAAGCTTGGCGAGGGCATTTTCTCCAACATTCGGGATATCTGCTGTGATCTCTTCAGCACCAAGCTTCGTATCTCGAGCGATACAAGAGAACTCTTGGATGTGAACAGTTGTAAAACGCTCTTCCTTGACAACCTTTTCTGAAATCAAAATCGAGTCTTCGAAGTTATATCCATTCCAAGGCATGAAGGCTATACGCATATTCTGACCAAGGGCTAATTCGCCNGTATCTATCGATGGACCATCCGCCAATACATCACCACTAGCAACGACATCGCCAGCATTGACTATTGGTCGCTGATTAATGCATGTGTTTTGGTTCGACCGGGTGTACTTGGTGAGGTTATAAATATCTACTGGNGACTTACCCGCTGCGACCTCTTTTGAGTTTACTTTAACCACAATTTTTCTCGCATCAACGAAATCAACCACGCCTCCGCAATTTGCGATCACACAAACGCCTGAATCCACGGCCACATGTCGCTCCATACCAGTCCCAACCAGAGGCTTTTCCGTTTTCAATGTTGGAACAGCTTGACGCTGCATGTTTGATCCCATTAATGCACGGTTCGCGTCGTCGTGCTCAAGAAATGGAATTAACGCAGCCGCCACGGAAACGACCTGCCGNGGTGACACGTCCATATAATCCACGCGCTCGGGCGGCATCACTGCAAATTCGTTGAGNTGACGNACGGGAACAAGTTCCTCTACNAACTCACCCTTNCTATTTAACTGCGCCGACGCCTGNGCGATTACAAAATCNGATTCCTCTATNGCNGANAGATAGAANATTTCNTCAGTAACCTTNCCGTTTACAACGCGACGATAAGGNGACTCGAGGAAACCATAACGNTTGGTTCNTGCATAGGTCGCAAGCGAGTTGATTAAACCNATATTTGGNCCTTCTGGTGTTTCAATNGGACACACTCGACCGTANTGAGTTGGATGAACATCNCGCACTTCAAAGCCGGCGCGCTCCCNNGTNAGACCNCCNGGACCTAANGCTGAAACACGNCGCTTGTGCGTNATCTCTGACAGTGGGTTGTTTTGATCCATAAACTGCGATANNTGGCTTGANCCNAAAAACTCTTTCACNGCCGCTGCGACNGGNTTNGCNTTNATTAAATCGCGTGGCATCAAGCCTTCTGTCTCGGCCTGCCCAAGCCNCTCACGTACGGCACGCTCNACACGAACTAAACCAACACGGAACTGATTTTCCGCCATTTCACCNACAGAGCGAACACGTCGGTTGCCAAGGTGATCAATATCNTCAACNACACCCTCNCCATTACGNATATCAATCAGTGTTTTCATTACNGCNAAGATATCGTCTTTCGCTAAGGTNCCTGCNTCGGACNCATTGTCACCNCNTTCNAGCTTGCGTGAACCAACNCNACGGTTGAACTTCATTCTACCNACAGATGANAAATCGTAACGATCTGCNGAAAAAAACAAGCTTTCAAANAAGTTCTCTGCGCTTTCTTTGGTTGGTGGCTCACCTGGACGCATCATGCGNTAAATCTCNACNAAGGCTTCCATACGATTGGATGTCGAATCAGCGGCCAACGTATCNGACATGTANGGACCNCGGTCTAGGTCGTTGGTATGAATNCATTCAATANGTTTCACACCTCCATCACGAATCGAATCGATNGTTTCGAGNGATATNGGCTGGTTAGCTGTCGCGATCACTTCACCAGTCGTATCATTGATNACGTCTTTNGCAAGCACCTTGCCAACTANNTANTCATCTGCGACCTTCAATTCATCAAGNTTCACTTTCTGAAGCTCGCGAACATGCCGNGCAGTTATTCGCTTTCCTGCTTCTACGATGACCTTTCCTTTNGCNCCAACNATNTCGAAGCTAAGAGTCTCACCGCGTAAACGCTCAGCANTTANNGCCATAAAAACATCAGTTTTCTCGAAGCGGAATCCTGTTGTCTCAAAGAAATTACCTAAAATCTCTTCATCTGACATTTCCATNGCACGAAGAAGAATNGATGCTGGCAACTTNCGTCGCCNNTCAATACGNACAAACACTTGGTCCTTTGGATCAAACTCAAAATCTAACCATGAACCGCGATAGGGAATTATNCGGGCTGAGTAGAGCAATTTTCCNGAACTGTGAGTCTTGCCTTTNTCATGNTCGAAAAATACCCCNGGAGATCGGTGAAGTTGTGACACAATNACACGCTCTGTGCCNTTAATTACAAATGTACCGTTTTTAGTCATGAGCGGAATTTCGCCCATNTATACTTCTTCTTCTTTTATGTCCTTTACAGACTTATTCGAACCTTCTTTTTCAAAGAGAATCAAGCGCACTTTGACGCGTAATGGTGCTGCGTAGGTATCGCCACGAAGAATGCACTCTTTCACGTCGAATACTGGCACACCAAGACGATAAGTCACATATTGCAGTTCGGCATTACCTGAAAACGATTGTATAGGAAAGACCGACTGAAATGCCGCTTCTAATCCTGTTGATTGAGCACCACCCTCAATCGAGTCACCTGTTAAAAATTCGTGATATGAATCAAGTTGAATTGCCAGAAGCTGTGGCACTTCCATCACCGATGGCAGTGTTCCAAANTCTTTCCGAATGCGTTTTTTCGCTGTGTACGAGTAAGCCATTTGCCTTCCTCAACGTGTGAAAGTCCATCCACCACGGATGCACTGTAATTCATGCCCTCTCAAGGATTCGGACAAACGTTACAGACCGTTNGTTAGAACCCNTTTCGCGCNNTAGCACNAAAAGGCCGGTGGTCGAAACCACCAGCCAATTTNNTGATCCGATNAGATGCGGATCTCGACATCATTACTTAAGCTCGACAGATGCGCCCGCTTCTTCAAGCTGTTTCTTGATATCCTCGGCTTCGTCTTTCGACGCGGCTTCTTTGATGGTATTGGGAGCGCCATCGACGAGATCTTTCGCTTCCTTCAGGCCGAGACCCGTAACTCCACGAACTACCTTGATAACATTCACCTTCTTATCACCTACCGCAGAAAGGACGACATCGAATTCATCTTTTTCTGCTACCGCCCCAGCTCCAGCATCACCACCACCTGCTACCGCAGGTGCTGCAGCGACTGCAGCCGCAGCTGTTACGCCAAATTTCTCCTCCATTGCTGATACAAGGTCAACAACGTCTATCACGCTCATTTCGGCAATCGCGTTCAGGATATCGTCCTTAGACAGTGCCATGATATTTCTCCATATTTTATTTACAAACTATGTCAATTGAATATAAACAGGTCTAACCCGCTTTCTTAGCCTCACCAACTGCTGCGACAGTTCTAACTAGCTTACCTGGTACCTCGTTCATCGTACGTGCAAACTTGGTAACAGGCGCAGTCATAACGCTCATTAGCATTGCAATTGCTTCGTCCTTCGTTGGCAGCTTCGCGACAACATCCACTTGAGATGCGTCTAGAAGTTGACCACCGATGGCAAGAGCTCGAATTTCGAGTTGCTCATTTTCTTTCGCAATGTTCTTAAACAGCTTTGCGGCTGCAGAAGGCTCTTCATGTGAGAACCCAATTAAAGATGGGCCCACTAGTGCGTCAGTCAGACACTCAAATTCAGTTCCTGCTACGGCTCGCTTAGCTAGGGGATTTCGAACAACTCGGAGATAAATCTTTCCTTCACGCGCTTTTTCGCGCATCTCGGTAAGAGCTCCAACGTCCATACCCCGGTAATCCGCAACTACCGCAGACAAAGCATTACCAGCAGCTTCGTTGACTTCGGCGACAATCGCCTTTTTGTCTTCGAGCTTTAATGCCACACTTTGCTCCTTTTCAGGATGAACCAATTTACCGGTTGTCCGGTAAACCCCTGGCGGCCTTCAATACACAGAGTGTAAAGGGGGCTACCGTCTATGCAGGCTGTTTCCATTTAGGCCCGANGGCACCTGCAGTCTTTGACAGNTCCCGCGAACGGGAACCCTCAAATCCTTTTTATACGTTNAATCCAGACTGATCGACTTGAACTCCCGGNCCCATCGTNGTCGATACAGATACTTTNTTGAAATANACGCCTTTCGCTGAAGCTGGCTTCGCCTTTTTCAGATCACCAAGGAGCGCGTCGAGGTTTGCTTTCAACGCTTCGGGTGTAAATCCTACCTTACCGATGGCAGCATGGATGATTCCGTTCTTGTCCGTGCGGTAACGCACCTGACCAGCTTTGGCATTCTTGACCGCTTCTTCAACGTTCGGAGTCACAGTCCCGACCTTAGGATTTGGCATCAAACCACGAGGTCCAAGAACTGTGCCTAATGTTCCGACAATACGCATCGCATCTGGTGTCGCAATAACTACATCAAAATCTAACCGACCGCTTTTAATTTCAGCCGCCAGATCGTCAAANCCNACGATATCNGCACCAGCAGATTTCGCTTTATCAGCGTTATCGCTTTGAGCGAAAACAGCNACNCGAACATCTCTNCCCGTTCCNTTCGGAAGAACCGTCGCACCNCGAACAACNTGATCACTCTTACGCGGNTCAACACCCAGATTCACCGCCACTTCAACGGATTCNGTGAATTTGACTGTCGACAATTCGGNNAANAGNTTAACAGCGTCTTCAAATNGNTANATNTTATCCGGNTCTACTTTTTCNGCAATCATTTTCTGACGCTTTGTTANNGTTGCCATCACNCGACTCCTTCTGAATCAATGCCCATAGAACGGGCAGTACCAGCNATCGTGCGAACTGCAGCNTCTAGATCTGCNGCNGTCAGATCNGGCTCTTTTGTTTTCGCAATNTCTTCNAGCTGNGCACGCGTAATTTTACCNACNTTGTCTGTATTAGGGCGTGANGANCCGCNCTTCAAATTCAAAGCTTTTTTNATTAAAACCGATGCTGGNGGCGTTTTCGTAACGAAAGTAAANGACTTATCACTGTACACAGTGATTACAGTCGGAACNGGGAGGCCTTGCTCCATTTGNTGTGTTGAAGCATTAAATGCNTTGCAGAATTCCATTATATTGACGCCCTTTTGNCCNAGGGCNGGGCCGACNGGCGGAGANGGATTCGCCTGCCCTGCCGCTATCTGCAGTTTTATGTAACCNTCAATTTTTTTGGCCATATCTCTTCTCCATGTNTGGGTACGAACGCNTTNCAGCTCCCCNNATTGTCTCAGTCAAGATTANCCTTTCTCGACTTGATCAAATTCCAGCTCGACAGGAGTCGAACGCCCGAAAATAACCACCGCCACCTGCAAACGATTCTTCTCGTAATTAACTTCTTCNACCGTACCAGTNAAATCTGCAAATGGTCCGTCAGTCACTCGCACCATTTCGCCTGGCTCAAACAACGTCTTCGGACGTGGNTTATCCACACCCTCAGANACACGATCCAAAATCAAAGCNGCCTCAGCATNNGTTATCGGAGCAGGNCGCTCTGCATTACCACCAACAAATCCNAGAACACGGGACACNCTTTTNACCAAATGCCACGTCTCGTCATCCATTTCCATATTGACCAGAACGTAGCCCGGATAAAATTTACGCTCACTCTTACGCTTTTTNCCCTCTTTCATNTCAACGACTTCTTCAGTCGGGACTAGAATATCGCCGAAGCGCTCTTCCATACCATGTAAAGCTATCTGCTCATGCAGGCTTCGCATCACCGACTTCTCGTATCCAGAGAAGGCTTGTACCACATACCAACGCTTTGACATTAAATTATCCAATTAGGGAGGCGATGATCCAGGCAAACAGACTATCAAGCGCCCATAANATCAACGCCACAATTAGCACNACGACGACCACNATGGCTGTCGTTTGTCCTGTTTCCACTCGCGTCGGCCAAACAACTTTCCGCANCTCNATGCGCGCNTCCTTCAGCATTTCCCGGAAAGCAACACCTTTTTGAGTCGTCAACGCAATCCCTGCCGCTACAGCAGCCAAAGCAACCAAGGCAAGAACGCGATAAAGAAGTGATTCACCCGCGTAATAACTATTACCNATGACGCCTATNGCAATAAAGGCGAACACAATTAACCACNTNAGGTGATCAANGCGCGANGACGCTTCCAATTTCAAATTCATACTTCCTCTGCGTTCCTGTCAGGGACCTGCTCGTATGGCAGGCCAGGAGGGAATCGAACCCCCAACCTCCGGTTTTGGAGACCGATGCTCTGCCAATTGAGCTACTGGCCTAACCTTGTTTAAGACCTCTNTTGANGCCTNNTTTGNNCGTTNNAANTAGTCNAGGATTTTNGAGACAACGCCGGCGCCAACAGTACGGCCNCCNTCACGAATCGCAAAACGCAGACCNTCNTCCATCGCAATCGGTGCAATCAACTCAACGGATAACTTCACGTTATCGCCGGGCATTACCATCTCTGTACCTGAAGGAAGCTCACATGCACCAGTGACATCCGTTGTACGGAAGTAGAACTGTGGACGATAGCCCTTGAAGAAAGGCGTGTGACGACCACCCTCGTCCTTCGACAAGACATACACCTCACACTCAAACTTAGTATGCGGAGTAATAGAGCTCGGCTTTGCTAGTACCTGACCACGCTCAACCTCATCACGTTTCGTACCACGCAGAAGAACACCGACGTTCTCACCCGCACGGCCTTCATCAAGCAACTTACGGAACATCTCAACACCAGTACAGGTAGTTTTCGTCGTGTCCTTGATACCAACAATCTCAATCTCGTCACCAACATTGATAATTCCACGCTCAATACGGCCGGTCACAACCGTTCCACGACCAGAAATCGAGAACACATCTTCAATCGGCATTAAGAACGCCTGATCAACCGCGCGCTCAGGCTCAGGAATGTAATCATCTAATGTCTCAATCAACTTTTGAACCGATGGCATACCAATATCTGACGCATCGCCTTCCAACGCCTTCAGCGCAGAACCAATAATGATAGGCGTGTCATCACCTGGAAACTCGTACTGATCCAATAGCTCCCGAACCTCCATCTCAACAAGTTCCAACAACTCAGGGTCATCAACCATGTCAGCCTTGTTCAGGAACACAACAATGTAAGGAACACCGACTTGACGCGATAACAAAATATGCTCCCGAGTCTGGGGCATCGGACCATCTGCCGCAGAACAAACTAAAATCGCACCATCCATCTGGGCAGCGCCAGTAATCATATTCTTCACATAGTCCGCGTGACCAGGACAATCAACGTGCGCGTAGTGGCGGTTATGTGACTGGTACTCAACGTGTGATGTCGCAATAGTAATGCCACGTGCACGCTCTTCAGGCGC